>CBHWAL010000159.1:0-8870 GCA_966111495.1 uncultured Achromobacter sp.
TTTCGTCCGCGATCAGCATGCCGTCCAGCCAGGCGGATACGCCGGGCTCCAGCGCCCCGGGCGCAAAGCTGCCGCCCGCGCTGAATTCCGCCTGTTCGCCGGCCCGCACGCGCCGCGGCGCCGTGTCGGGCGCCAAGCCGCGCACGTCCACCGCGCCTTCCAGCACCGCCACCCGCATGCGGCCCGCCTCCAGATCCCGCACCAGAAAGCGCGTGCCCACCGGCGTCACCACGCCCCCGCGCGTTCGCACGCTGAACGGCCGGCCGTTCGCGTCGCGCGCAGTCGCGATCAGGATTTCGCCGTGCAGCAGCACCAGTTCGCGTTGGCTTGCGGTATAGCGCAGATCCACCGCGGTGCCGGCGTTCATTTCGAGTTGCGTGCCGTCCGGCAGCGTCACTGACCGGCGTTCGCCGGTGGCGGTGCGCAGGTCCGCCGACAAGCGGCGGATCGCGTCACGCTCGCCCACGGCCCAGGCGCCCAGACCGACACCCACGGCGGCGAACATCAGGCGCATTGCGGTACGGCGGGACTGGATCAGCGGCGCCTGCAGCAAGGTGCGCGACGCCACCGACGGACCCGCCTGCGCCACGCCCGCCGCCACGTCGCGCGTCAATGCGCCCAGCCGTTGCCAGGCCAGTTCGTGGGCGGGCTCCGCCCGTCGCCAGCGCTCGAAGCGATCGCGGTCGGCGGGGCTGGCGTCTTCACGCAGACGCGCCCACCAGTCCGCGGCCTGCCGGATCACCTTGGGATCGATGGCGCCCGCCTCGGGCGCGTGCGGCCGCAGCAGCTTGGCGTTGTCCATGAATGCGGGGATCAGCCGTACACGGCCGTGTAGCAGTGCACCAGCGCGCGCGCCAGCGACTTCTGCACGGCGTTGGGCGTCAGGCCCAACTGCTGGCCGATATCGGCATAAGACAGGCCGTCGATTTGCGCCATCAGGAATATCCGGCGGCTGGTCATCGGCAAGGCGTCCAGCAGTTCGCAGACTTCCGCAAGCGCCTCCAGGATCAGCGCGCGGGCCTCAACCGAGGGTTCGACGGCCACGGGCTGCAGCGCCAGCGTCTCGGCGTAGGCGGCTTCCAGCGCGGCGCGGCGCGCCCGGCCGATCAGCAAGCGGGTGGCGATGGTGCGCAGGTAGGCGCGCGGTTCATTGAGCGGTTCGCGGACATTGGCGCGGATCAGGCGTTCGAACGTGTCGTGCGCCAAGTCGGCCGCATCCGACGCATTGCCCAGCTTGCGGTGCAACACGCCCCGCAGCCATTGGTGATGGGCCTGATAAACGGACTGCACCTCTGCACGAGAGGCAAATGAGGAGGATGGCATGGCGGTGCGGCCCGGCGTCGCCGCCTGAGAGCAAGACGAGATGAAAATGATTCGCAATTATAGATGCGGTTTCCGTCTTTGCAAGGCACTGCCCCACGCGCCCGCCGTCTGGCGGCGTGGCGCCGCTAGTAGTCCATCGGGACGTGGCTCTGCGCGGCGCGTATCTCCTGTATATGGCGTTCGGCTTCCTGGCGTTCGGCGGCGGGCGGCAGCGCGCGCCAGCTCACCAGGTTGCCCGGCGTCTTCAAGGGCATCCAGCCCAATACGCTGTAAAGCGAAATCGCGGTGCTGCCGGTATCGAGCCGCGTCTCGTAATAACCCTGGCGGTCCGGCACGGTGTCGCCGGGCGTCCAATCCAAATGAGGCATCCAGGTCTCCTCCTGGTGAAGCTTATGTGCAAGGACGCGCGGTCCTCGCAGGGCGGATCACACCGATCGTATAGCGTCCGGTCCCGCTTGTCCCCTGTCAAAAAGACCGAATTTCCCATTCTTGACAGAGGGGAATCCCTAGGCAGCCCGCACGTTTTTGCATTGCTAAAGCCCGAACTCAGGCGCTAGCATGCGGCAACGGATTTTTACCCCCGGTCAGACATGAATCGCCCGGGCCCCTTGCGTCACACGACGGCCATGCCGAAATCGATCTTCCCGCAGTACCCAAGAGATCGGCTGGCCGCCCTGGCAAGCGCCAATTCCCTGCGCGCGATCCGCGAAGGCCTGCTGTGGGCCATGCCCTGCCTGCTGGTCTCCGCCTTATTCCTGGTGCTGTCGGTCTGCGCGCGGCTGCTCGGCCTGCCCGACGGCATCGCCGATCTGCTGGCCGGTCTGCACCGCGCGCTGTCGGACGTCATGCCGCTGCTGGCCGGCACGGCCATCGGCTACATGCTGTCGATCCGCCACCGGCTTCCGCACCTGCCCACCGCGCTGCTATGCCTGTGCTTCGTCGTCATCGCCGAAACCCTGCTGGCGCCCTACCCCCGCGCAGCCTCCACGCTCACCTTGTTCATCGCGATCGCCGCGCCGATCTCGGCCGTGCCAATCATGGCGTGGCTGCACCGGCGCCGCTGGACGCAACTGGCCCCTGACGGATTGATCGGCGAAAACGTCCGCGACTCGCTGAACATGATCGTGCCGGGCTTGCTGACAGCCGGCCTGGTGATGGCGGTGCTGTCGGCCGCGTTGCGCATCCCAGCGGTGGCGCAGGTCGACATTCCGCTAAGCCTCGCGTCGCTGGACAGCCCCTACACGTCCGGCTCACTGGTGGCGGCGCTCAATTCCCTGTTCTGGTTCTTTGGCATACACGGCGCGCAGGCCATGGCGCCCATCATGGACGTGATGGACCAGGCGACCCGGCTCAACGCCACGAGCGTGGCCGCGGGCTACGAAGGCGTCTATGCGCTGAACGGCACGCTGCTGGGCGCCTTCGTTTTCATTGGCGGCTCGGGCGCGACGTTGTCGCTGGTCGTGGCGATCCTGCTGTTTTCGCGCAGCGATTCGCTGCGGGTGCTGGCGCTGGCCAGCATTCCCGTGTCGCTGCTGAACATCAACGAGATCCTGCTGTTCGGCCTGCCGCTCATCCTGAATCCCCGCCTGTTGCTGCCCTTCGTGCTGACGCCCGTGGTCAACGTGCTGATTGCGCTGGCGGTGGTGCAGCTTGGCTGGCTGGCCCCCGCCACCGTGGCGCTGCCCTTGACGTCGCCCGTGCTGTTCAACGCGTACCTGGGCGCCGGCGAGCACCTGGCGGGGATCGTGCTGCAGTGCGCGCTGGTCGCGCTGGGCGCCTGCATCTATGTGCCCTTCCTGATTGCGCTGGAGCGCCAGCGCCAGGCCGACGCCACGGTGTACTTCAAGTCACTGGACACCACCTTTCCGCAGTTGCAGGAAGAATCCCTGCTCTATGCGCATGACCCCGTCGCGTCAACCTACGCCACGCGGGCGCGCCGCCAGGCCGAAGTCGCGCGCATCCGCGCGATCAGCGAATACGATTTCTACCTGGAGTTCCAGCCGCAGGTCTCGCTGCGCACCGGACTATGCACCGGCTGCGAGGCCCTGCTGCGCGCCACCGGCCCCGAAGGCACGCAGCAGGCGCCGCTGGAATTCCTGCGTTGGCTGGCGCGGGCCGACCTGATGCGCGAAGTCGATCTCTGGGTGGCGCGGCAGGCCGTGCGGCAATGCCTGGCTTGGCGCGCGCAAGACTTCACGATGCCGATGACCATCAACGTCACGAGCGGCACATTGACGGCGCCGGCCTTTCTGGACCGGTTGATCAAGGTGCTGGCCCAGGCGCAGGGCCAGGTCTCGGTCGAACTCACGGAAGACGCGCTGGTCGAGGACGCCGACGCATTGCACACGGCGTTTGACCGCCTGCATGGCATCGGCGCACGCGTCTATATCGACGACTTCGGCACGGGGTATTCGGCGCTGAGCTACCTGCACCAGTTCCAGATCGACGCCGTCAAGATCGACCGCAGCTTCGTGATGGCGCAGAGCCACGACCGGGGCGCACTGGTGATGAGCGGCCTGCTGCGATTCTGCGAGGCGCTGAACCTGCAGATCATCGTCGAGGGCGTGGAAACCGAGGGGCAATTGTCCGCGCTGGCGTCCAGCGCGGAGATCGTCGTGCAGGGGTGGTATTTCAGCAAGGCGGTGTCCGGCGAACACGTCGTGGACTTCGCGCGCCGGCGGCGCGAGCTCTGCGCCCTGCCGGCGCATCCTGCCAGCGCGGCGGCGATTTGATGCCGATGAACGGCAGTGCCGCGCCCGGCACCTGAGTGGACGGCAGCACGCCATCCCACTTTTCAACGGCGTTCAGGCTGACCAGATTGGTGTTGGCGGCCAGCGCCTCGGCCTTGGCGCGGATCGAGGCGGCTTCTGCTTCGCCGCGCATGCGGATGCCATCGGCTTCCGCGGTGAATTGCTGACGGCGCGCATCGGCTTCGGCCTTGGCCTTGACCACCTGGATTTCGGCGGTGATCATCGCCGTTTCCTTTTGCTGGCGCGTCGTCTCGATCTGCACCTGCGCCAGCATGCGCTGTTCGATCGAGTGCTCGTAGGCCTGCGAAAAACCCACCTCTTCGATCTGCACGCCCACCACCTGCACCGGCGCGCCTTCCATCGTCTTGAGGACGGCGTTGTTCACGTCCAGACCCAGCTTCTGGCGCTCCTGAATGGCGCGCACGGCCGTGTACTGGCCAAACACGTTCTTCACCGCGTCCGGCGTCTTGCGTTCCAGCACGCGCATTTGCAAGTTGGCGATGGTGCCGTACTCGGAGTAGAGCTCGGCCACGTGCTCGGACGGCACGCGGTACGTGACCGACACGCGCAGCGTCGCGGGCTGCTGGTCGTAGCTGTAGGCCTCGAGCTTCTCGAACACGAAGGTGTGGTCGCGCACGGACACCGTCATCACGTTGTCGATGAAAGGCGTCTTGAAATCCAGGCCGGGTTCGGCCACGCGCACGAGCTTGCCGTTGCGCAGCACCACGCCGCGTTCGCCCTGGTCCACCTGGAACCACGATCCGAAGGCGATGAACAGGATCAGCAGGAAGATGAGTGCGGTGCCAACGGCGAATTTCACGTTGCGCGGTTTGACCGCGCCGATCGTCTTGACCATCTGGATATCTGTCGGCTTCATCTTCACTTCCAATCCCTGTCTGTTCTTTTGCGTTTACGGTCCGAGAGCACCGCAGCGATGCCGCGCGCGAGCAGATAGGCGATCACCGCCGCCCCCACCAAGATCAGGAAATACCGCATCGAGCGTCCCCCCCGGGAAAGAAGGACGGGATTCTATCCCGCAGCGGGCGCGCCGCCGCAGGCGTGTATCGACGTAATGTGGCGATACGTTTCTGAACGTATCAAGGGCGGTGATTCGGCCGGTTTCAGGCGCCGTACCACCGCAATCCCAGCCGCGCCAGCGCGTCCGGATAGTCCCAGAACGCGTGGTCCAGCGTCTCCATCTGCTCTTGCTCTTCTTCGGTCATCGCGCCGTAGATGTCGTTGAGCTGCACCACCTCGGGCGAGGCCTCGAAACGGTCGATCAGTCCGCGCATGCGCGACAGCACATCCAGCATGTGCACGGCGCCGATCTTGCGCAGCGCCTGCAACGCCAGCTGGCAGGTCTGGTCGCCCCAGTTGCAGAGAAACTGCATGAAACCGCCATTGTTGATGTCAGCCTCCATGCGCCACAAGGCCACCAGTTCCTGGTCAGTTTCCGACAGCCGGTCGAGCTTCCATTCCGCCGCTTGGAGCGTCGCCATGGCCCGTTCGTAGCGCTGGTCCCACAGCAGGTCGTGCACGTTAAGCATGCCCTCTGGCACCGGTGCGGCCAGCGCGGGCCACACGACACCATGCCCGTCGTCCACGAGCTGCCATTGCGCGCGTGCCTCGGGCGTCGCCTCGTGCAGGCGGATGTGCCGCCGGATCGGCTCCTGGACCTCGCGGCCGTCGGCCAGCGTCAACAGCACGTGTGTATCGGTCAACGACAGGGAAGTGATGCGGTAATCAGGCGTAGGCATACAGCGGTCCGGTAAAACAGGAAAGCGCAAGACGCTACCGGATCGGCGCGGCGCTGTCGAGGCGTGCCCGCCGCCGCAACGCATCGCGCCGCATCCCGCGCGCTGCATCCTGCGCGCTGCATCCTGCGCGGCGCATCCTGCGCGGCGCATCCTGTTACCGCACGCCGTCCACCCATCTGCTACGTTAACCAGGCCAGCGCCGGGGTCCCCTCCGGCGCCCTTGCCGGAGACCGACCATGCCCCGCCCTTCCGAGTCCGCTCCATTGATCGGAGTGGTCCCGCCCTACATGCTGGACCGGCTTGCGCAGCACACCGATGCGCGCGTCAGCATGCCCGCCGTCAAAACGATGATCATCGATCAGCAGCAGCGCAGCCTGCGCGAGATGGCCGAGCAGCCGCCGCGCGCAACGCTCGCGCCGACGCGCCAGATGGCGCCGGCCGGAACGCCCGACCGCGCCGTGCATGACGCGGGCAACAGCACCACGCTGCCCGGCAAACTGGTGCGGGCAGAAGGCGCGCGGCCCAGCGGCGACGCCGCGGTCGACGAGGCCTACGCGCACCTGGGTTCGACCTACAAGCTTTTCTGGAACGTCTACAAGCGCCACTCCATCGACGCGCACGGTCTGCCGCTGATTGGCACGGTGCATTACGGCGAGGACTACGAAAACGCATTCTGGAACGGCGCGCAGATGGTGTTTGGCGATGGCGACGGCGAAATCTTCAACCGCTTCACCGTCGCCGTCGACATCATCGGCCACGAACTCACGCATGGTGTGATCGACACCGAGGCCGCCCTGCTCTATCAGGGCCAATCGGGCGCGCTGAACGAATCGCTGTGCGACGTATTCGGCGCGCTGGTCAAGCAGTATTCGCTGGGGCAGACCGCCCGGCAGGCGGATTGGCTGGTGGGCCAGGGCCTCTTCACGGAAAACGTGCGGGCGCGCGCGCTGCGTTCCATGGCCGCGCCGGGCACCGCGTACGACGATCCGGTGCTGGGCAAGGACCCGCAGCCCGCGCACATGCGCGACTATGTCGACACGCCGCGCGACAACGGCGGCGTGCACATCAATTCAGGCATTCCCAACCGCGCGTTCCATCTGGCCGCCACGGCGCTGGAAGGCAATGCATGGAACGGCGCGGGCCAGGTCTGGTACGACACGCTCTGCGACAAGCGCCTGCGTCACGACGCCGGGTTCAAGGATTTTGCGGGCCTGACGATTCAGATCGCCGGCGAGAAGCACGAGGCGGCCGTGCGCCGCGCCATCGAAGAGGCCTGGAAGGCCGTGGGAGTGCTGCCATGATCGAATTGCCCTCGCTCGATCTCGCCCAATTGGTGCGCCTGACCCGCGAGGGTGGCCTGGCATATCTGCCCGGCGTGGCGCAGCCGCGCCACATCGACATGACCGCCTGCCCGCCGGGCGTGCGGCAGGAAGTGTGCGAGGCGCTGCTGCATGCCGCGCCCAAGGCCGTTTCCTGCGGGCCGGATGCGCGCGGCGATCAGCGCTATTTCCACGTTGAAGTTGAGTTCGAAGGCGCGGACGCGCCGCGGATCACTTTTGACGTGCCCGAGGCGGATGCGCCGCTGACGCTGGTGCAGCTGTGGAAGCGCCAGGCCGGCCAATCTGAATAGCGCGCCCGGCGTACAGCCCGGCCAGCGCCATCAGCGCGCACAACGCGGCGCACATCCCCAGCGCAACGCCCCAGCCGCCCAGCGCGTCGTGGACGCTGCCCACCAGCGTGGGGCCCGTCGCGGCGAACAGGTACCCGACGCACTGCGCCATGCCCGACAGCGCCGCCGCCTGTTGCGCATGGCTGGCGCGCAGCCCCACAAACGCCAGGCCCAGGATGATGCCCCCGCCGGTGCCCAACCCCAGGAATGCGATCCACACCACGCCCCATGCGGGCGCGGCGATCAGCCCCATGAACGCCACGAACGACGCGCCCGCCGCGCAGAACGCCGCCGCGCGCTGGTCCTTCAACCGGCGCAGCAACGGCGCCAGAAACAGTGCGGGCGCCGCGGACGCCAGCTGCATGAAGCCGTGCAGCGATCCGGCGCGCTCGGCCGAAAAGCCCGCATCGTGCAGGATGGCGGGCAGCCAGCTCACCGCTACATAGAACACGAACGAATTGATGCCCAGGTACGCCGTGACCTGCCAGGCCAGCGGCGAGCGCCACAGACGCACGCCGTGCGGCGCATGTGCGGTGGTCGCGGCGGGCGGCGTATGGTTGGCAAGCCGCGGCAGCCACAGCAAGAGGCTGAGCAGCGGCAGCGCCAGCATGCATAGCGTCGAAAACCGCCAGCCGCCCAGTTGAAGATTGGCCAACGGCAATTCGGCCAGCGGAATCGCAATGGCCGACGCGAGTCCGGCTGCGAGGCCCATCGTCAGCACATAGGCCGACGTCAAGCCCGCCAGGCGTTGCGGGAAATCGCGCTTCAACAGGCTGGGCAGCAGCACATTGCCCAGCGCAATGCCCGCGCCGATGATGGCCGTGCCCGCGTACAAACCCACGACGCCGCCCAGCACGCGGATCCCGATCCCGCCGGCAATCAGCAGCAGCGCCGCAAACAGCGTGCGTTCCAGCCCGAACCGGCGCGCCAGTCCCGCGGCAAACAGCGACACCACCGCAAAGGCCAGCAGCGGCAGCGTGATGAGCATCCCCGCCGCCGCCGACGACAGATCCAGCTCGGCGCGGATCAGTCCGATGAGCGGCGGCACGCCGGTGAACGGCGCGCGCAGGGCCATCGCAATGCAGAGGATGCCAAGGATCAGCAGCGCGGGGTGGCTGGGTGCGGGGCGGCTGGACGTCGGGTGGCTGGACGTCGGGTGGCTTGGCATCGGGCGGCGGGAGGCTTGCATGGGGGTCAACGTGGAAATTCTTCAGGCATGGAGGCCCTATTCGATCCCGCCAGCTTACGCATCGGCCGCTTTACCGAATTTCGAGATAATGACAATCTCTCTCGCACTCCGGCCTTCCCTGCCCTTCTGCCCGGCCGACGCCCATGCGCACGCCCTACACACCCCCCACCCCCTTTGATCCC
>CBHWAL010000160.1:0-8835 GCA_966111495.1 uncultured Achromobacter sp.
GCCGTCTTTGAGGACATGGCGGTCAAGCAGGCGGTCTTCGCGCAACTGGACCGCGTCGCCAAGCCCGGCGCCGTGCTGGCCACCAACACCTCGTACCTGGACGTGGACCGGATCGCCGAAGCGACGCGAGGACCGGCCGACGTGCTGGGACTGCACTTCTTCTCGCCGGCCAACATCATGAAGCTCATGGAGGTCGTGGTGGGCCGCCACACCGCGCCGGACACCGTGGCCACCGGCTTCGAGCTGGCGCGCCGCCTGCGCAAGATTCCCGTGCGCGCGGGCGTCTGCGATGGCTTCATCGGCAACCGCATCCTGGCCGTGCACCGGCAGGCGGCCGACATGATGATGGAGGACGGCGCCTCGCCTTATGACATCGACGCCGCGGTGCGCGCGTTCGGTTATCCGATGGGCCCCTATCAAATGGCCGATCTGGCCGGCGGCGACATCGGCTGGGCAACGCGCAAGCGCCGCGCCGCCACGCGCGACCCGGCGCTGCGCTATGTGCAGATTCCTGACCGCCTCTGCGAACGCGGCTGGTTTGGACAGAAGACCGGCCGCGGCTTTTATCTGTACCCCGACGGCGCGCGCCAGGGCACGCCCGACCCGGAAGTGCTTGCCATCATCGACGAAGAGCGCCGCCGCGCCGGCGTCACGCCGCGCCCGTTCACGCAGGATGACATCCTGCGCCGCTACCTGGCCGCGATGGTCAACGAAGCGGCAAACGTGCTGCACCAGGGCATCGCGCTGCGCCCGTCCGATATCGACGTCGTGTTCCTGTCCGGCTACGGCTTTCCGCGCCATCGCGGCGGCCCGATGCACTACGCCGACACCGTAGGACTGCCCAACATTCTTGCCGACATCCGCAACTATGCGGAGGAAGATCCTGCGTTCTGGAAGCCGTCGCCGCTGCTCGTGCAACTGGCCGAATCCGGCCGCACCTTCGGCAGCCTGAACGCCGCCTGATCCGAATACATCCTAGGAACCCACATGCGTGAAGCCGTCATCGTTTCCACTGCCCGCACCCCCATCACCAAGGCGGGGCGCGGCGAATTCAATTTGATTGGCGGGCCGACGCTGGCCGCGCACGCCGTGCGCGCCGCCGTCGACCGCGCCGGCATCGACCCCGCGCTGATCGAAGACGCGTTCATCGGCTGCGGCTACCCGGAAGGCGCCACCGGGCGCAACATCGGCCGACAGGCCGTGATCCGCGCGGAACTGCCCGTCAGCGTGGGCGGCGCCACCATCAACCGCTATTGCGCGTCCGGCCTGCAGGCGATCGCATCGGCCGCGAGCCGCATCGTGATGGACGGCGCGCCTGCCGTGATTGCGGGCGGCGTGGAGCTGGTCTCGCAAATCCGCACCCGCGACGATGGCGTCAGCGGCATGGATCCGTGGATCGTCGCCAACAAGCCCGAACTCTATCTGCCCATGATCGAAACCGCCGACATCGTGGCCGCCCGCTACGGCATCAGCCGCGAGGCGCAGGACCGCTTTGCCGCGCAAAGCCAGGCGCGCACCGAGGCCGCGCAGGCCGCGGGCCGCTACCTCGAGGAAATCGTGCCGGTCACCACCACTATGTCCGTCACGGACCGCGCCACCGGCGCCGTCACCGAACGCGAAGTGACGGTGGACAAGGACACCTGCAACCGCCCCGGCACGACCTACGAGGCGCTGGCCGGACTTGCGCCCGTGCGGGGTGAAGGCCAGTTCGTCACGGCGGGCAACGCCTCGCAACTCTCGGATGGCGCGGCCGCCTGCGTGCTGATGGAAGCAGCCGAGGCGCAGCGCGCCGGCATCCGCCCGCTGGGCGCGTTCCGCGGCCTTGCCATCGCGGGCTGCGAGCCGGACGAAATGGGCATCGGCCCGGTGTATGCCGTGCCCAAGCTGCTGGCGCGCCACGGTTTGAAGGTGCAGGACATCGACCTGTGGGAACTGAACGAGGCATTTGCGTCGCAGGCCCTGTATTGCCAGGAAAAGCTGGGCATTCCCATGGATCGCCTGAACGTGGACGGCGGCTCCATCGCGCTGGGCCACCCGTTCGGCGTCACCGGCGCGCGGCTGGCTGGCCACGTCCTGATCGAAGGCCGCCGCCGCGGCGCCCGCTACGCCGTTGTCACGATGTGCATCGGCGGCGGCATGGGCGCCGCCGGCCTGTTTGAAATCTACTGAGAGACCCGCATGGATCTGGAATTCACCCCCGAAGAAATCGCCTTCCGCGACGAGGTGCGCGCCTTTCTGGACGCTCAACTGCCCCGGCGTCTGGCGGACAAGGTTGGCGAAGGCAAGCTGCTGACGCGCGACGACATGGCCGAATGGCACGCGATCCTGAACGCGCAAGGCTGGCTGGCCACGCACTGGCCCGTCGAATATGGCGGCACCGGCTGGACGGCCGCGCAGAAATACATTTTCGACAATGAATGCGCGCTGGCCAACGCGCCGCGCATCGTGCCGTTCGGCCTGAGCATGCTGGGGCCCGTGCTGATCAAGTACGGCTCCGAGGCGCAGCGCCGCTACTGGCTGCCGCGCATTCTGGACGGCTCGGACTGGTGGTGCCAGGGCTACTCCGAACCCGGCGCGGGCTCGGATCTGGCGTCGCTGAAAACCACGGCCGTGCGCGACGGCGACAGCTACATCGTCAATGGCCAGAAGACGTGGACTACGCTGGGCCAGTACGCCAACATGATCTTCTGCCTGGTGCGGACCTCGCAGGAAGGCCGGCGCCAGGAGGGCATCAGTTTTCTCTTGATCGACATGAACAGCCCGGGCATCGAAGTGCGCCCCATCATCACGCTGGACGGCGAGCACGAGGTCAACGAGGTGTTCTTCTCGGACGTGCGCGTGCCCGTCGAGAACCTGGTGGGCGAAGAAAACCGCGGCTGGACGTGCGCGAAGTATCTGCTGACCTATGAGCGCACCAACATCGCGGGCGTGGGCCAGTCCACGGCCGCGCTGGAACGCCTGAAGGTGGTCGCCGCGCGCCAGAAGCGGCATGGCCGCCCGCTGACCGAAGACCCGGACTTTGCCGCGCGGCTGGCGCGCGTCGAGATCGAACTGGCCAACATGCGCACCACCAACCTTCGCGTGGTGGCGGCGGTGGCCGGCGGCGGCGCGCCCGGCGCGGAGAGTTCGATGCTGAAGATCCGCGGCACGCAGATTCGCCAGGAAATCAGCGCGCTGAACCGCCGCGCCATGGGTCCGTACGCACGGCCCTTCGTGCCCGAGGCGCTGCACGACGGCTATGACGCGCCGTCCATCGGCCCGGACGGCGCCAACAGCGCCGCGGCGCAGTACTTCAATAACCGCAAGCTGTCGATCTTCGGCGGCTCCAATGAAATCCAGAAGAACATCATCTCGAAGATGATCCTTGGACTGTAAGGGCTGGCCATGAATTTCGAACACACCGAAGACCGGCGCATGCTCTCGGACATGCTGCGCCGCTTTGTCGCCGAGCAATACGACTTTGCCACCCGCATGCGGCACGCCGAATCGCCGCAGGGGTACAGCCCAGAGTTCTGGCAACGTTACGCAGACCTGGGCGCCATCGGCGCGCTGTTTGCTGAAGCTGACGGCGGCCTGGGCGGCGCGGGCTTTGACATCTCTGTCGTCTTTGAAGCGTTGGGCCGCGGCATGGTTGTCGAACCTTTCCTGGACGCCGTGATGGTGGGCAGCGCGATCGCATCAAGGGGTACGCCCGAACAGCGCGAGGCATTGGAAGGCCTGATCGCCGGCAGCCTGACCGCCGCGCTGGCCCATGCCGAACCGCAATCCGGCTACGACCTCAATCAGGTGCAGACGCGCGCACAGCGCAGCGCCGACGGCTGGGTGCTTAACGGCGCCAAGGCCGTCGTCTACGCGGGCGAGCACGCCGATCTCTTCCTGGTGTCCGCGCGCACGTCGGGCGCTGACGACGACGAGGCCGGGATCAGCCTTTTTCTTATAACCAAGGCGACGCCCGGCCTGAGTCTCCGGGGCTACGGCCTGATCGACGGCGGACGCGCCGCGGAGCTGGTGCTGGACAAGGTGCAGCTCGGACCCGGCGCATTACTGGGCGACGCGGACGCCGGCCACGCGCTGCTGGAACGCGCCGTGGGCCGGGGCATCCTGGCCCTGTGCGCGGAGGCCGTGGGCGCCATGGACTGCGCGCGCGACGCCACCCTGGAATATCTGCGCACGCGCCGCCAGTTCGGCGCGCCGCTCGGCAGCTTCCAGGCCTTGCAGCATCGCATGGCAGACGTGCTGCTGGAAATCGAACAGGCGCGCTCGGCCGTCATCAACGCGGCCGCCGCCGTCGACCACCCCGACCGCGTCACGCGCGAACGCGCGCTGTCGGCCGCCAAGGTCACCATCGGGCGCATCGGCACGCTGGTGGCCGAAGAATGCATCCAGCTTCATGGCGGCATCGGCATGACCTGGGAGCTGCCGCTGGCGCACTACGCCAAGCGCCTGGTCATGATCGACCACCAATTGGGCGACGAAGACCACCACCTGCGCCGCTACATTGCGCTGGGGCAGGCATGAGCGCGGACGCACGGCCATGATCGAATCCCGTTCCGCCACCCTCTCCGGCCCCTTCGCCGCACCTTTCCCGGTGCGCACCGCGCAGGACGTCCAGCGGCTGCAAGCCCGGCCGCTGGCGGAAACGCTGACGGTGCAGAGCACCTACGAGATCTTCTGCAATTCGGCGGCCGCCTTTGGCGACCGGCGCGCGCTGACCTTCCTGCGCAGCGCGGACCCCGCCGACGATGCCATCAGCTGGACCTACCGCGACCTGCTGGCCGGCATCCACCAGACCGCCAACCTGCTGCACGGCCTGGGCATCCGCGAAGGCGACGCTGTCGGCGTGCTGCTGCCCGGCTGCCTGGAATACCACCTGGCCCTGTGGGGCGGCGAGGCGGCCGGCATCGTGCAGCCGCTCAATCCGCTGCTGACCGAAGACAAGCTGGCGTCGCTGATGACAACAGCGGGCGCCAAGGCGCTAATCGCCTACGGGTCCGACGTGGAATGCGGCTCGTGGTCCAAGGCGCTGCGCCTGATGGAGCGCGTGCCGACCCTGAAGACGCTGCTGCGCGTGGCGCCGTGGCACGAAGCCGAGGCCGACCGCCCCGCATTGCCGGACGGCGCGCTGGACTTCAACGCTGCCCGCGCGGCCCAGCCTTCGGACCGGCTGGTCAGCGATCGCGTCATCCGCGCCGCCGATGTGGCGGCGTACTTCCACACGGGCGGCACCACGGGCGCGCCCAAGCTGGCCATCCATACGCACGCCAACCAGGTGTTTTCCGCGTGGGCCGCCGTGCAACTGCAAAACGCCGGTCCGGGCGATGTGGTCATCAACGGCTATCCGCTCTTTCACGTGGCGGGCGTGCTGCCGGCATCGCTGGCGGCGCTGTCCGCCGGTGTGGAAACCGTCATCCCGACCACCCTGCTTTTGCGCAACCGCGACGTGCTGCGCAATTACTGGCGTCTTGTCGAAAAACACCGCGCCACCTCGCTGCAGGGCGTGCCGACCATCCTGGCCGCGTTGGCCGAGGTGCCGCTGGCCGGCGCCGATATTTCGTCGCTGCGCTACTGCCGCACAGGCGCGGCGCCCCTGCCCGCCGAGCTGGCCGCGCGCTTCAAGCGCCTGTTCGGCCTGCACGTCAGCGAAAGCCTGGGCATGACCGAGATGGCGGGCATCACGTCGATCTCGCCGCCCGGCTGCGAATTCCCCGTCAATTGCGTGGGGTTTCCGCTGCCGTATGTGCAGGTGCGCATCGCGAGCCTGGACATGCCCGCGGGCCAGCCCGCGCGCGATCTGCCGTCCGGCACACCAGGCATGGTGCTGATCAAGGCGCCGAACGTCATCCCCGGCTTCCTCGACCCCGAAGACACCGCGCGCGCCTTCACCGAGGACGGCTGGCTCATCAGTGGCGACGTTGGCTACATGGATTCCGAAGGCCGCCTGCATCTGCAGGGCCGCGCCAAGGACCTGATCATCCGCGGCGGCCACAACATCGACCCCAAGACCATCGAGGACGCGCTCGCCACGCACCCGGCCGTGCAGCTTTGCGCGGCGGTCGGCGCCCCCGACGCCTACGCGGGCGAGCTGCCCATCGCCTTCGTCACCCTGGCCGAAGGCAGCGAGGCGACCGAGGCCGAACTGTTGGCCTACGCCGCCGCGCACGTGGACGAGGCCCCGGCACGGCCCAAGCGTGTCGTCGTGCTGGACACCATGCCGATGACCAACGTGGGCAAGATCTACAAACCCGATTTGCGCCGCCTGGCGACCGCCGTGTCGGTCGAAGCCGTGGTGGCGCGCACCCTGCAAGAGGCTGGCCGCGCGCAAGACGATCCCGTCTTCCGCGTGCTGGCCGATGCGCAACCGGATGTCGCCGTAGAAGCCGGCGCCGGTGCGCCCGCGCCGCTGAAAGCCCAGCTGCGCGAAGCGCTATCCCGGCTGCCCGTCAAAGTCGACTTGCGCGACTGATTGGCCGCCCATAACAACCATCAGAAAACACCCACCAGGAGACAAACAATATGACCCGACTGCCACTGCGACGCACTGTCCTCGCCGCCCTGACGCTCACCCTGGCAAGCGCCGCCTTGCCCTTTTCCGCCAGCGCCCAGACGGACTTTCCCACCAAACCCATCACCCTGATCGTGCCCTTCCCCGCCGGCGGCTCCACCGACCGCCACCTGCGGATCGTGGCGCAGGACGCCTCCAAACACCTGGGCCAGCCCGTCATCGTGGAGAACCGTCCGGGCGCCGGCGGCACGCTGGGCACGGCAACCATGGCCAAGACGGCCAAGCCGGACGGCTACACCATCGCCCTGTACACGCTGGCGATGCTGCGCATGCCCTACATGCAGAAAAGCAGCTGGGATCCGATCAACGATTTCACCTTCATCCTGGGCCTGTCGGGCTACACCTTCGGCTTCACGGTGCGCTCGGATTCGCCGTACAAGACCTTCAACGAGTACATCGAGGCGGCGCGCAAGGCGCCCGGCAAGATCGACTACGGCTCGACCGGCATTGGCTCGTCGCCGCACCTGATCATCGAAGAGATCGCCATCAACGCCAACGTCAAGCTCAACCACGTGCCGTTCAAGGGCAACGCCGACATGCAGCAGGCGCTGCTAGGTGGCCACGTCATGGCGCAAAGCGACGCCACCGGTTGGGATCAGTTCGTGGATTCCGGCAAGATGCGCCTGCTGGTCACCTTTGGCGAAAAGCGCACCACGCGCTGGCCTGACGTGCCGACCGCGCAAGAGCTGGGCTACAAGGTCGTGTCCACGTCGCCTTACGGCCTGGCCGGCCCCAAGGGCATGGACCCGGCGGTCGTGAAGATCCTGCATGACGCGTTCAAGAAGGCGCTGTTCGACCAGGCCAGCATGGACGTCATGAAACAGCTCAATCAGGAACCCGCCTACCGCAGCAGCGAGGACTACAAGACGTGGGCGCAGGCCACCTTCGTCAAGGAAAAGGCGCTGATTGAAAATCTGGGGCTGATGGCCAAATAAGCGACCGGCAGGCGCGGCGCGGGGCCCGGCGTGCAGACCGATTTTGTATGCAAGAAATGTCTGCCGTGCCGACCGCCTTTTGTTAGACTGGCTGCCCCACGGTTTCCCGCAACCGGCAGCACCTGCCGCGCCTCATGACTCAGGAAGTCCAGCCAGACCCCAGCGCCGACGACATCGCCAAGGAGGTGTCCGCCGCCATCGTGGCGCACAAGCTTCCGCCCGGCACCCGGCTGCGCGAAGAGGCCCTGGCCCGGGTCTACAAGGTCAGCCGCACCAAGATTCGCGCCGCGATCCTGATTCTGTCCAAGGACAATCTCATCAATATCGTTCCGGACAAGGGCGCCTTCGTCAGCAAGCCCGATGCGAACGAGGCGCGCGAGGTCTATGCCGTGCGCCGCATTCTGGAAGCCGCGCTGGCCCGTGAATTCGTGGCCTGCGCCAAGACCGCCGACTTCCACCGCATCGATGCGCATCTCGCCGAGGAACGCCAGGCCCTGGAAAGCGGCGACGTGCAGGCGAGAAACCGGTTGCTCAGCCAGTTCCACATCCTGCTTGCCGAAACCGTGGGCAATTCCGTGCTGACGGGCATGCTGCGCGAGTTGTCCGCCCGCAGCGCGGTGATCACCGTGCTGTACCAAAGCTCCCACGACGCCAATTGCTCATCGCGCGAGCATCACGCCTTCATTGAGGCGGCGCGTGCCGGCGATGCCGATCGCGCCTGCGCCCTGATGGACGAACACCTGGAACACGTGCTGGCCGCGCTGGATTTCAGCGGGGACCGGCAGGCGGGTAGCGATCTGGTTGCGGCGCTGCTGAGCTGAGACACATCTGGCCTGACGCGTTTCCGGCCCCGCGCCGCTACCCCGCCCGCAACAATTGCTCCATACGCTGCTGCAACCAGCGTTCCGTCTCGTTCAACACAGCCCCCTGCAGCCACAAGGTGCGCACGGACAGCATCGGCATCGCCAGTTCGGCGCACGGCACCGGCGTCAGCGTGGTGCTGAAGCTCTCGTATTGCGCGATGTTCAGCGGCAGGATCGCAAAGCCCAGCCCGTCGGCCACCATCCCTGCAATGCTGTAGAAGCTGTCGGTGCGCCACACCGTGGGACTGAGCACCATGTCCTCGACGCCCTCCATCTGCATGACGAGCTGGCGGTGCCTCGCCAGGTCCTCGCGCGACACCTGCGGCAACGCAGCCAGCGGATGGCCCGACGCCACGAAGATCCCTTGCGCCACGTTGCCCAGCGAACGGTGCGCAAAGTCGCTGCCGGGATCGCCCCGGTCGAAGTGGAACGCGATGCTGGCCCGGCCCTGGCGCACGTAGTCGGCGACCTCAGT
>CBHWAL010000161.1:0-8765 GCA_966111495.1 uncultured Achromobacter sp.
GCCAGCACCAGAAGCTGCTGGCCCAGCCGGATCATGCGGTCGCTGACGGCCTTGATGCGCTCGGCGCGGGCCCGGACGTCGTCGGGCAAGGGGCGCGCCAGCATAAGTTCGGATTCCAGCCGCAGGCCCGCCAGCGGCGTGCGAAGCTGATGCGCGGCATGGCCGATGAAGCGCCGCTGCGCGGCCAGCGACGCGTCCAGCCTCAGCAGCAGGTCATTGGTGTGGGTGACCAGCGGCTCGATCTCCACCGGCACCCCTGCAACCTCCAGCGGCTGCATGTCGTCGATGGAGCGTTGCCGGATCTCTTCGGACAGATGGTTCACCGACCGCAACCCGGACCGCACGCCCTGCATCACCACCCACGCAAACAGCGCGATCAGCGCCACCTGGCCCACCACCATCAGCCAGAAGAAGTCTTCCAGCATCCACAGCGACATGTCGATCTTGTGGGTGATGACCCAGGTTGCCGCCAGGTCCAGCAGGACGAGCAGCAGGATAGGCGGCATCAGTCGGATGACAAGATGCCGGGCCAGCGATCGGGAAGGGAGCATGGGAGGGCGCGCAGCCGGAGACGGTTGGGGGGTGCGTTCCTGCGTCATGGCGCGAAGCCCTCGATGAGGCGGATGAAAACGCGCGGACGGCGATCGCCGGCCGCGGCCGGCCCGTCAGGCCGTTTCCACATCCAGCATGTAGCCAAAGCCACGTACCGTCTGAATGCTGGCGCCCGTACCTTCCAGGCGCTTGCGCAAGCGGTACACGTAGACTTCGACGGCGTTCTCGCTGAAATCCGCATCCCAGGCGGACAAGGAATTGACGATCTGGCGCTTGGTCACGACGCGGCCCACGCGGGCCATCAGCATTTCGAGGACGGAAAGCTCACGCACCGACAGCGACAGGCGCTGGCCGTTGGCGCGGACCTCGCGGCCGACGGTGTCGAACACCAGCGGGCCGACTTCGATGAGCGGCTGGGCCTGGCCCGCGCGGCGGCGGCCAAAGGCGCGGACGCGCGCGGCCAGCTCGGGCAGTTCAAAGGGCTTGGTGACGTAGTCGTCCGCCCCGGCGTCCAGACCGGCAACGCGGTCTTCGATGCCATCGCGGGCGGTGAGGATGAGCACGGGAACCTGATTGCCGTCCTGCCGCAGTTGCCGCAGCACGTCCAGGCCGCTCATGCCGGGAAGATTGAGGTCGAGCAGCATGAGGTCATACGGCTGGCCCGCCAGCGCGCCCAGAACCCGGTCGCCCTCGGTCAGCCAGTCGACCGCATAACCCTGGTCGGCCAGGAATTCCTGGAGCGCATGGCCCAGGGTGGTGTCGTCTTCGATTACCAGAACTCGCATGCCGCGATTCTAGCGCGATCCAAAAAAAATGGGCGCATACATCCGCCCCCTTCCTGGATTCGTTCACCGGCCGGACGGTGCCGGCGCGGCGGCGGGCGCTGCGGCCGGTGCCCCCGCCGCGGGGGCGCCCGCTGCCGGTGCGCCACCCGAGGGCGGCGTCGTGACGAAACCGATACGCGTCATGCCCGAGCGGCGCGCCGAGGCCATCACCTTGGCCAGCGTTTCGTAACGGGTGTTCTGATCGGCGCGGATGCGGATCTCGGGTTGCGGCTTGGTGCCGGCGATCGACTTGAAGCGATTGGGCAGGTCGTCGATATTGACCGGCTTCTCGTCCCAGAACAGTGCGCCCGCGGCGTCGATCGCCAGGTCCACGGTCTTGGGTTCTTCCTCGATCTGCTCGGCAGCCACCTGGGGCATGTTGATCTTGATCGAGTGCGCCAGCAGCGGCGCCGTGATGATGAAGATCACCAGCAGCACCAGCATGACGTCGATCAGGGGCACCATGTTGATCTCGGACACCGCATGGCTTCCGGACCCTTTACCCTCAAAGCTGCCAAAGGCCATTATTCGCTCCCGCGTTGAGCCGCGTGGCCGTTCTGGCGACGCAGCGCGCGCACCTTGCCGTCGGACAGCGCCACTTGCTGGCCGGTGGTCAGGAACGCAAACAGGTCATGTGCAAAGGCATCCAGGCGCGACAGGTACACGCGATTGTTGCGCACGAACGTGTTGTACGCCAGCACCGCCGGAATTGCCACCGCCAGGCCCAGGCCCGTCATGATGAGGGCTTCGCCCACCGGACCGGCGATACGGTTGATCGTCACGCCATCGGACAGGCCGATGCCGACCAGCGCGTGATACACGCCCCACACCGTACCGAACAGGCCGACGAACGGCGCCGTCGAACCCACCGAGGCCAGCACGGTCAGGCCGTTTTCCAGCTTGGCCGTTTCTTCGTCGATGACCTTGCGCATGGTGCGCGTGACGAAATCCGAATTGCTGCCCGACTCTTCCAGCTTGGTGGCGCCGAACTTGTTGTGGTGCGCCTGCGCGTGCATGGCGTGGCTGGCCAGATGCGAGAACGGATCGCGCGCGCCGTGCGTGCTGATTTCGTGCTCGACCTGTTCCAGCGAGCTGGCGTTCCAGAACTTGTTCAGGAAATCGGCCGAACGCTTGCGCATGCTGACGTTGCTGCCGGCCTTGACCAGGATCAGATACCAGGTCACGAGCGACATGAGGATCAGGATGACGAACAGGCTCTTGCCCACGAAGTCGCTTTGCGCGACGAAGTGCAGAAAGCCCATGTCGGGGACCGGCGCCGGCGCGGGCGGAATCGCCGCCGCGGCGCTGTGAAGCGCGTCGGCCGACTGCTGGACGGCGCCAGCGGCCTGCTGAACTGCGCCAGCGGCTTGCTGGGCGACCTCGCCGCCCGTCGTGGCGGCTTGCTGGGCTGCGGGCGCGGCGGCGGCAGCCGGCGCTGCCGGGCTGGTGGTCGCCTGCGCCACCAGGGTGGCGCTATGCAGTGCGTTGGACATCTCAGTTCCTCATTACGAAATCGAACGGAATTTTTGCTTTGGCGGGATAGGCCACGCCATTACGGGTATACGGCTTGAAACGGCCTTTGCGGGCGGCTGCCAGCGCCGATTCGTCCAGGCGCGGAAAGCCTGACGACGCGTCGATGGTGGCGCGCTCGACCAAGCCCTGGGTGTTGATTTCCACCAGCACCACGACTCGGCCCTCCTCCCGCATGCGGCGCGATGCCATCGGATAGTTGGGCATCGGGCGCGCGCCCTGGAACTCGATGCTCGAGACCAGCACGGGCTGATCGGGAGGCGGACCCTGCGTCGGCCCCTGCGGCGCCTGCGTGCCTTCCGGCGCACCGCTGGGCGGCGTCTGCTGCGGTGGCGTGTCGGGCTTGGGCTCGGGTTTGACGTCCTGCTTGGGCTGAGGCTTGGGTTTGGGCTTGGGTTTGGGCGGAGGCGGCTTGGGCGCCGGCATCGGCGGCTTTTCAACCACCGGCTCGGGCTCGGGTTCCGGTTCCGGCTCCGGCTTCAATTCCGGTTCGGGTTCGGGCTCGATCTCGGGTTCAGGCTCGGGCGGCGTCTCGGTCACCGGCTGCGGCACTTCGGGAGTGGGTTCGGCTTTGGCGATCTGGGGGACGGGGGCGTCCACCACGCTCACCATGATTGCCTCGGGTTCCTCCAATTCAGGACGACTCTCCGGCGCCATGAAGATGGCGCCGATCACCGCGGCATGAAGCGCGACGACCGCCAGGCCAGCGCCTGCGCGTATACCAAAAGAAGACCGCGAAGAAGAATTCCAACCGGGTTGAAGACTAGGCATGAATCAGCCAGGGAGCATTGACTTTTCCGGCCAGCCAGGAAGTTGACGCGCACAAGACCGCGGCGCCGGCTGACCGGTACAAGCCCGTCATAGTATCTTAAATGCGAATGATTCGCACGTTGTATTTCGAATGGAACAGCGTAACACCGCTGATCGGGATCAAAGCGGGATCAATAAAACGCTTACGAAAATGGCTGGCGCAGAAAACAAAAAACCCGCCATGTTGCCATGTCGGGTTGAATGCGGATTCGGTTTATTTGCAGCTTGGGGCCGCTGCACGGTGTGCCTGCCGAACCGGGAATCGTGTGCTTCTGGTGGGTGCTACAGGGGTCGAACCTGTGACCTACGCCGTGTAAAGGCGCCGCTCTACCAACTGAGCTAAGCACCCATTTCAGTGCAACTGCCCGGCGCGATTAGCGCGGGAAAATTGCCAATTTGGGGTACTCAAAAGCAATACGCGGGCCGGAGTATACCGGACCGCGTACTTGTGGGCAAATCGCAGCGCCGTGCGCCTTGCGATCAGCGGCCGTCACTTAGTTGACGGCATCCTTCAGGGCCTTGCCCGGACGGAACTTCGGCACCTTGGCCTTCTTGATCTTGATGGTTTCGCCGGTGCGCGGGTTACGGCCAGTGCGCGCGGCGCGAGCCGACACGGCAAACGTGCCGAAACCGACCAGCGTGACCGTACCGCCCTTCTTCAGCGTGGTCTTCACGGCACCGATCAGGGCGTCGAGCGAACGGCCGGCGGCAGCCTTGGAGATATCGGCCTTGCTGGCGATGTGATCGATGAGTTCGGTTTTGTTCATGCAGGTGTACCCCTCACAAGGTGTGGAGTCTGCCGGGGGCGGAGTTCATGGCCGTCAGGATGGATGCCACAAATGGACGCGAGACCAGGCAAACGACGAACAGACAGTGGATAAACTTTTTTCTTGCGCTGCAAAGCACAACTTTTAAACTGCTGCGCCGCTTAGGATTTGCTGGCTTCTTGCCTGCAAACCGTCAGCGACGCAGACGTATATTAGGCCTTGGCGTAGAGCGGCTGTCAAGAGAAAACCTGACGGCAACCCGCGTCAATACTAGCTTTTAGGCGTTTTCGCAATAAACAAAAACGCGCATTTAGGGGTTTGCGCGACACACCGAAAAAACACTTTAGGCTTCATCAAACGTCGGCCCAGCGGCGCAGCAGATTGTGATAAATGCCGGTGAGCTGCACGATCGACGCATGCCCCGCCACATCCTGGTTCAAGCGCTGGATGGCCACGTCCATGTCCAGCAGCAATGCGCGCTGGCTGTCTTCGCGCACCAGGCTCTGCATCCAGAAGAACGAACTGACACGCGCGCCGCGCGTCACGGGATTGACCTTGTGCAGGCTGGTGCCCGGATACAGCACCATGTGCCCTGCCGGCAGCTTCACGGCGCGCGGACCATAAGTGTCGTCGATGACGAGCTCGCCGCCGTCGTAGCTGTCGGGGTCCGAAAAGAACAACGTTGCGGACAGGTCGGTGCGCACGCGCTCCGGTGAACCCGCGATGCCGCGCACGGCGTTGTCGACGTGATAACCAAAGGCCTCGCCGCCTTCGTAGCGATTAAAGAGCGGCGGGAAGATCTTGCGCGGCAACGCGGCCGACATGAAGAGGTTGTTTCCGGACAGACGCTGCAGGATCAGGGTGCCGAGCTCTTGCGCCAGGGGATGCTGTTCGGGCAATTGCCGGTTGCGCTTGACCTGCCCCGACTGATGGCCCGCGGTGACCTTGCCATCGACCCAGTCCGCGGCATCCAGCCGCTGGCGGATGTCGGCCGCTTCTTGCGGCGTGAAGACTTCGGAGATCTGTATAAGCATGGGTTCCTACCCGATTGCGTTGCCGGCGCGACCCGGGCGGGGGGCCGCGCGTGCCGCATTATCCCTTCAGGCAACCATTGAGCGCCTGATCGAAATCAAACAGCAAATCGGCCTCGTCTTCGATGCCGACCGACACGCGGATCAGGCTGTCCGCGATGCCCATCTGCTGACGGCGTTCCGCACCCATCTCGTAATAGATGGTGTGGGCCGCGGGCAGCGCCAGGCTGCGCGTGTCGCCCAGGTGCGTCGCCATCAGGACGACGCGCAGACGATTGAGGAAGTCGAAGCAATCGACGCCGTCCGCCAGCTCAACGCCCAGCAGTCCGCCGAACCGCGAGCCGAACAACGCAGCCGCCCGCGCATGCTGCGGATGGCTGGCCAGGCCCGGGTAATGCACCTTCGCCACGCCCGGGTGCTCTTCGAGCAAGCGCGCCAACGCCAGCGCGTTGGCGCAATGCTTGGCCATGCGCAGCGCCAGCGTCTCGGCGCCCACCGCAATGCGGTGCGCCGGCTCGGCGGCCAGCGTGCCGCCCATGTCGCGCAGGCCCTTCTTCTTGATCTGCGTGAGGCCCCAACCGGTGGATGCGCCCTTGCGATAGGCTTCGTAGATGTTGTCGTTGCCGGCCCAGTCGTACAGGCCGGTGTCGGTCACGGCGCCGCCCAGCGCGGTGCCATGCCCGCCGATGTATTTGGACAGCGAGTTCATTACCAGCGACGCGCCGACCGACGCGGGCCGGAACATCCACGGCGAGGTCAGCGTGTTGTCCACCACATAGACCAGCCCTTTTTCGCGGCAGATCTCGCCGATCACGGCCAGGTCGGCCACCTGCGTGCCCGGGTTGGCGATGGTCTCAGTAAAGACCATGCGCGTATTGGGTTGGATGGCGGCACGCACCTGCGAGGAGTCCGTCGCGTCGACGAAGGTGATCTCCACGCCCAATTCCTGCAGCGTGCCGAACAGGCTGTTGGTGTTGCCGAACACGAACTGGCTGGACACCAGGTGATCGCCCCGGCGCAGCAGCGTGGTGAAGATGGCGGCCAGCGCGGCCATGCCGGTCGAGAAGCTGACCGTGCCCTTGCCGCCTTCCATCTGGCTGATCTTCGCTTCCAGCGCGGTCGTGGTCGGCGTGCCCTGGCGCGCATACGTAAAGCCCGCCTTGCCCTGGAACACGGCAGCCAGTTCGCGCGCGTCGTCGTAGGCAAACTCGGACGACGGATGCATCGGCTTGTGCACCGCTCCGTGCTCGACGGATTGATTGCGGTCGGAATGGAGGATCGTGGTGGTAAAGCCGTTCTGGTGCATGATGGGCTGACGCGAAGAAAAAAGGGAATCTACGGGATGGGACGGGTCACGATTGGCGCTGGCGCACGGTCTCGAACAGGCAGACGGCGCTGGCGACGCTGACGTTCAGGCTTTCCACCGAGCCCAGCATCGGGATGTTCACGAGCTGGTCGCAGGTTTCACGCGTGAGGCGGCGCATGCCCTCGCCTTCGGCGCCCATGACCCAGGCCATCGGCTGGCGCGCGTCGATCTTGTGCATGCTGTCGGTGGCTTGATCGTCCGTGCCGACGAGCCAGACGCCGCGATCCTTCAGGCTGCGCATGGTGCGCGCGAGGTTCGTCACCATCAGATACGGCACCGTATCGGCCGCGCCGCACGCGACGCGCTGCACGGTGGCGTTCAGTCCAACGGCGCGGTCGCGCGGCGCGATCACCGCGTGCACGCCGGCGGCGTCGGCGGTGCGCAGGCACGCGCCCAGATTGTGCGGGTCGGTGACGCCATCAAGAATCAACAGCAGCGGCGGCCCTTCGACTACATCGAGCACTTCGTCGACATCCACCGCCAGCTGGCGTTCGTCGGCCAGCGCCACGACGCCTTGATGGCGGGTGCCGCGGGACAGACCATCCAGGCGTTCCATGGGAACCGGGTGCACACGGCGGCCTGCCCGCTCGGCCTGCTCGATGAATGTCTGCATGCGTTTGTCGCGGCGCGAGGCCTCGACGTAGATTTCCTTGATCGACTCGGGCGCGTGGCGCAGCCGCGCGACAACCGCGTGAAACCCGGCCAGAACTTGGGTCGACGCCATAAAACAATACCTTTAGATAAACGAATACCCGCCCCTGTGGGGGGGGGCCACCGGACGGGACCGGCAATAACCGCAATGTTACCCCTTACGGCCACGCCGCCAAACGACGGCATGGCCATAAGGATCCGCCGCGGCCTGTCAGTGGCGCTTGCGGGTGGCCGACTTGGCGGGCGCGGCCCGCTGGGCGGCCTTGGGCGGCTTGCTGGCTTTCTTGGCCGCCGCGCGCCGTTCCTTGGCGGTCTGACCCTTCAAGCCGGCGGGCTTGGGGGACGCAGCCTTCTTGACGCGGCGCGTGGGTTCATCGGGACCGCGCGCCGACGCCTTGCGCAGCGCGTCGAAGCTCGTGCCCTGCACCAGGCGAAACTCGATCCGGCGCGCTTCGAGGTCCACGCGCGACACCTGCACCTGCACCTTGTCGGTCAGGCGTTAACGCATGCCGGTGCGCTCGCCGCGCAGCTCGTGCAGGGCGTCATTGAACTGGAAGTACTCGCCGCCCAGTTCCGAGACGTGCACCAGGCCCTCGACGTGCAGCGTGTCCAGGGTGACAAAGATGCCAAAGCTCGCCACGCCGGTGACCGTGCCGCTGAAGTCTTCGCCAACGCGTTCCTTGACGAACCAGCACTTGAGCCAGGCCTCGACATCGCGCGACGCCTCGTCGGCGCGGCGCTCGCTGGCGGACAGCACCAGACCCATCTTTTCCCAGATCGCGTGCTCGTGTTCGCGCTGCGTGCGGCCGATGACGACGGCGTGGTCGTCCAGGCTGGGCACATACCGCTGCCCCGCCAGCAGCGCCTTGATCACACGGTGCGTGAGCAGGTCGGGATACCGCCGGATCGGCGAGGTGAAGTGGCTGTAGCCCGGATAAGACAGGCCGAAGTGGCCCATGTTGTCGGGGCTGTACACGGCCTGCTGCATGGAACGCAGGCACATGGTCTGCAGCAGCTGGTAGTCGGGACGCCCGCGCACTGAGTCGAGGAAATCGCCGTAGTCCTTGGCGGTGGGCGTTTCACCCCCGCCCAACGACAGGCCCATGGTGCGCAGGAATTCGCGCAGCGATTGCAGGCGTTCCGGCGTGGGGCCTTCGTGGATGCGGTACAGGCCCGGGTGCTTGCTGCGCGTCATGAAGTCCGCCGCGCAGGTGTTGGCGGCCAGCATGCATTC
>CBHWAL010000162.1:0-8739 GCA_966111495.1 uncultured Achromobacter sp.
GTTGATTATCGGGACAGGCCCGCCCCGCAGCCGGCCATGCCCGTCGGCAGATCATACCGACTCAGGCTTTACACTAACGCGCAACTCAGCCTTTTTCCGATCCCTTGCGGGATTCGCCCCTCCGTGACCGACACCGCCTTCTCTACCCTCCCCCTCCTGCCG
Source organism: uncultured Achromobacter sp. (assembly GCA_966111495.1). Taxonomy (GTDB): domain Bacteria; phylum Pseudomonadota; class Gammaproteobacteria; order Burkholderiales; family Burkholderiaceae_B; genus Achromobacter. The sequence goes on from CBHWAL010000162.1 coordinate 163, forward strand.
CCGCTGCTCGAAAACCTGAAAACCCTGGGTTTCGAACAGATGACGCCCATCCAGGCGCAGGCCCTGCCGCTGATCCTTGAACGGCGCGACGTGATCGCCCAGGCCAAGACCGGCAGCGGCAAAACCGCCGCATTCGGACTGGGCGTGCTGCAGAACCTGGACGTGAACCGCCTGACGCCGCAAGGCCTGGTGGTCTGCCCCACCCGCGAACTGGCTGATCAGGTCGCGCAAGAGCTGCGGCGGCTGGCCCGCCTGATTCCCAATGTGAAGATCCTGACGCTGTGCGGCGGCGCGGCGGCCCGGCCGCAGGCCGAGTCGCTGGCGCGCGGCACGCATCTGGTGGTGGGCACGCCCGGCCGCATCCAGGACCATCTGGCGCGCGGCAGCCTGGACCTGTCCGGCTTGAACACCCTGGTCCTGGACGAGGCGGACCGCATGGTGGACATGGGCTTTTATGACGACATCGTCGCCATTGCCTCGCACTGCCCCGCCAAGCGCCAGACGCTGCTGTTCTCGGCCACCTACCCCGACAACATCCGCAAGCTCAGCGCGCGGTTCCTGCGCAACCCGGCCGAGGTCAAGGTCGAGGCGCAGCACGACGCCAGCCGCATCGAGCAGATTTTCTACGAAATCAATGAAGGTGAACGCCTGGATGCGGTGGCAAAGCTGCTGGCGCATTTCCGGCCGGTTTCCACGCTGGCCTTCTGCAACACCAAGATCCGCAGCCACGACCTGGTGGAACGCCTGCAGGCCGAGGGCATCAGCGCGCAGGCGCTCAATGGCGACCTGGAACAGCGCGAACGCGACGAGATCCTGATTCAGTTCTCCAACCAGAGCTGCGCCGTGCTGGTCGCCACTGACGTGGCCGCGCGCGGGCTGGACATCCAGAACCTGGGCGCGGTCATCAATGTGGATGTGACCAAGGACACGGAAGTCCACGTGCACCGCATCGGCCGCAGCGGCCGTGGCGACCAGAAGGGGTTGGCGCTCAGCCTGTGTTCGCCCGAGGAAATGCGCTGGGCCAACCTGATCGAGCAATACCAGGGCGCGCCGCTCAAATGGGCTGACCTCAAATCGCTGCGCCCCAAGGCCGACCGGCCGCTGCGCGCGCCCATGGTCACGCTGAACATCCAGGGCGGCAAGAAGGACAAGCTGCGTCCCGGCGACCTGCTGGGCGCGCTGACCGGCGACGGCGGTTTGACGTTCGAGCAGGTCGGCAAGATCAACATCACCGAGTTCAACTCGTACGTGGCCCTGGACCGCCAGATCGCCAAGCAGGCGTTCTCGCGCATTTCCAACAGCAACATCAAGGGCCGCCGGTTCCGCATGCGCTTCTTGGAAGAGTTCTGAGCGGGCGGCGGCGGCGCTGACGCCGCCTGTCACGCTAGGGCGTCTTCAGCGCCAACAACGCCTTGGCGGCCTTGGCGGCGGCTGACGCGCCAGTAAAGCCCGCCAGCCAGCCGCGCAGTTCCGCGTCCGCGACCGGATGCGCATGGCGCAGCGACTCATCCAGCAGCACCGTGAGCAGCGATCCGATACCGCGCGCCTTGGGGTCCAGGCGGGGCAGCAGCCCGCCCAGCACGGCGATGACGGCAGCAGGCGCCAGCGTCGCCGCATCGGTGAAGGACGCCGCCCAGCGCGTCAGTACGACAGCCGGCGCGCAGGCGGCGTAGGCTTGCGCCGCGGCCGTCGCATCCACGCGCTGTGGGATTGCGGCGGCAAACACTTCCACCGCTTGCGCGCGCACCTCGGCCTGCTTGGACGCCATCCCCAGCGCCAGCAACTGGACCGTTTCCGGCTGCCAAGCGCCTGGATGCACGGCAAGGACGCGCAGAACGGCGGGCGCGCGATGCTCGGCCTCGTCACCCGCCGCGACGTTCATGATCTCCATGCTGGCCGCAGTCAGCGGCAAGGTCGATGCCGGATTGGCCAAGCCGAGTTCGGCGCAGACCAGCGCGTGGGCATCGAGACCTTCCTGGTGCTGCAGCGGGCCCGATGGAATCAACGCAGGCTGCGTGGCCGTGGGCGCCTCGGCGGGCTCGGCATGGACCACCGGACTCCACCACACCCACTGCGGCGAACCATCGGCCTTCAAGGTGCTGGATCCGCGGCTGTGCCACGCGACCCGCACCGTGTCGGTGACCTGCGGCCATGCACCGCCGGTGGCCTGGACCACACGCGCCCGGTGCTCAGGACGAACGCGCAGCAAGGCCTGCACGAGATCCACCGGGAGCGGCGCGCCGCTTTCCCTGCCCGCTTCGAAACGGGCCAGCAGGACATCGGCGTCGACCCAGCCCTGCGTGTCGGTGGGCGTGGCAAGCAGCGGGCGGCGCGGCGCCTTGCCCTGAACGATCCCCGCCACTTCGCGCAGGCGGGTGATGAAGCTGGGCAGCAGGGAGGATTGCTCAGCGGTCGGCAGCGGCTGGGGTTCGCCCACGTTTTCATACACCCACTCGCCGTTGACGACTTGGCTTGTGGTCTTCTGCCAGTACTTTTGCGGCAGGAAGGGACCCTCGGGATCGTGCGCCGCCAGCAGCAGCGCCGCCGCGTAGTGCTGGGCGTCGCGCTCCGCCTGTTGGCGCGCTCGCTTGGCCAGGGGCGCGACGGTGGCAGCCACCTGCCCGGACGTCGCCAGCCACGCCAGCGCCAGTTCGAACTCCAGCACGTCGGCGGGCGACTCCAGCAGTGCCGCAAAACGTTCAAGAGCGTCCGCGTCGGTCCACGGGCGCAGCGGCCCCGGCAGCGGCAGGCCGGAAGACGTGTTTGACTGCTGATGAACGTGGGCGCCTACCGCGAGGCCTGTCCCCGGTGTACGCGAGGCCTCGGCGGCCCCTGCGGCTTTGCCGGCCAAATCCGGCAGTAAGACTGCCACCGCCGGCGCCAGCGCGTCGCGCTGCTGCTGCGCCAGGTCCGTGCGGCCCAGCTTCGCCAGTGCCTTCACCGCCGCCCGCTGCACGTCGGCATGCGGATGCGCGAGGCCCAGGGCCAGCGCCTGCGCCACGGAATCGGGTTCGGCACGCGCCTGCGCGCCCAGCGCCTCCAGAATGCGCAGCACCGACAGCGCAGCGGCCTTCGATCCTGAGAAAGCGCCCCCGCAGGCGTCCACGAAGGGCGCGGCATCCAGCAGGCCCTGCTTGTGTAGCGCTTCGAACTGCTTCACGGCCAGCGCGACGGTGGCCGTGATCGACGAACCCAGACTCTGGCGGAGCAGCGGCTGGTCCGCCGCCGCCTCGTCGGGCGTGGGGGCCAGCGTGGCGTACACACGCGAGAACCACCCGGCGCGATAGGCGGAGAAATCCCGGTTGAGCGCCTCCAGGCAGCTGCGCAGCACGCGGCGACGGTCCAGCGTGCCTTCGTTGGCCAGCAGCACGACTGTGTTGTGCCAGTTCAGTTCCTCGCGCGAGAACTTGTCGATGTTCGCCAGCGAAATCTCGCCGCCGCCTTCCACCTCGAAGATCCGCCAGAACACCTCGTCGCGCAGCGCGTGGTCGTGGCGCAGCATGAACAGACGCACTTCCTGTTCCTGCCGTCCGCCCAGTCCGCCGACCATGGCCAGCACGTAGTCATCCGTACGGCCGACCTGCAGCCCGTTGAACAGTTCGTTCAGGCGGATCGGCAAAAAAACCGGGCGCTGGGACCAGCTCTGCGCCATCTCGCGCAGCCGCTTGGGCGAGGCCTGCACCGCGCGCATGTCTTCCGACTGCACGCCCAGCATGGCGTCGTACAGTGTGCGCAAGGTCGCGCCCTCCTCGACCAGCCGCGCCGTATCACGGTAGTAGTCCCAGATGTTTTTGTAGGGGGTCATGCGAGTGGCTATCCTTCGAGAGCCCGCTGCGCGGCGGCAGCGGCGGTTGTGGCCAAACGCGTCACGCGCGGCACGACGGCGTCCAGGCTGCGCAGGGTTACCGCCAGCACGGATGCGCCCTTGCGCCGCGCCACCAGCGTGGCGGGCAAGGCGATTGGCATACCGTAGTCATCGGACAGGCGCGCGGCCAGTTCGATGAGCTTGCCGGCCTGGGCCAGCGGCTTGCCTTCGGCATCGAGCAGCTGCGGCAGCAGCGCCTCCAGCGTCTGCAGCGCGCGGCAGCCGGCGAGCGCGCTGATGGATGCGGCGTCGGCCAACGTCTGAGCAAGCCGCCCGGCCAACGCGAAGCCCTGCGCCAGATGCGCCGCAATCTGAGCGGCGAACGGCGCGGGATCCAGCAGGCCGGCGTCGGCCAGCCGCGCGATCGCCTCCGCCGCCTGAGCGCGCTGCTCGGCCATTTTTCCCGATGCGGCCAGCGCCAAGGCCGAATACACGGGCTCGCCGGGCGGCAAGCGGGACGCGCCAAGCGCCGTCAGCAGCGGCCCCAGGCCGCGCACGTTGATGACCTGCACCGCCGCGCACAGCAACGGATGGAAATGCGCGGCGAGCGTGTCGGGGTTGGATTGCAGCAACCAGGCCGTCCATTGCACGATCTGGTCGTAACTATCCTGTGCGCGTGCCTCCTGGGCGCGGAACGTGAATTCGGCGGGCACGTCGGCGACATCGAGGGCCGGCGGCGCAGAGGCGTCAGCGCCCGTCGCCATCCAGAACGGCTTGGAGCCATCGCCCAACACGGCCAGGTCGCGCGAGAACGTTCCCTCGCCCGGCTCAGCAAGCACGCGCTCCCACGCGAAGCGTTGCGCGGGGACGGCCGCCGGCGGCCTGAACGGCTTGCCCTGCGCCCGGCTCGACCGCAGATCGTGAAAGACACCGGCCAGCAAGGCCAGCGGCGAATGCGTCGGCAAATACTGATAGCCCCAGCGGGAGGTCCAGGTTTCATCGGCCTTCCAGTCGCCCGTCTCCGCGTCGTAGCGGCTGCTGGACATCGTTTGTTCCTGCAACGCCACGCCGACGGGATCCGGCTTGCCCGCGATGGCGACGACATACCGCGCATAGCCTCGAAAACTGACGTCTTCCCTGCCCAGCAGCGCGGCGGCCAGCAGGCGTCGCGGCGACGCATCGCGCTCCTCCCAGACCGAATCGATGATCTCGGCGGCGCGCTGTTGCAGCGCCTCGGGCAGCGGCTGGTGCGGACGACTGGCCAGGTAATCGAAGATGCGCGGCAGGTCTGCGCCGTGCCCTGTCCCCTCGAACTGCGCCGCGATCAACGCGTGCAATGCATCGTCGCCGCCGATGCTGGGCGCTGGATCGGGAAGATCGGGCAGCGGCGTGCGGCGCGGCGCCGGTATTGCGATCGCCAGGGACTCGCCATCAACCTCCGCGCGCGTCTGACCATTCGTCTGACCATTCGCTTGACCGCGAGCCTCGGCCGATTGCGTCCCGCTGGACGGCGTCACCAGCTTGCGCGCCAGCGGCGCGAGGTCCAATGGCATGCCTTCCAACGCTTCGCCGACAATCTCCGACATGCGATCCCGCTGGCCCGCATCGGTTTCTAGCACGGCAAACAATCCGAGCAGTGCCTTGACGAGCTTCTTCTCCGAACGGGTCAGGACCGCGGACCCGGCCTCGATCATCGCGTCCACGTCCAACTGTCCAGCGGCGCGCTTGAGCATGTCCAGGGCCAGGCCGACGGCCGTGCTGGGCGCTGTGCCAAGCACGGCGAAATACGTATGCTGGCGGGCCGCGACCTCATGCGCGGCCGGATCGGCCAGGCGATGCATGCGCAAATACCAGGCAATGGTCTTCGCCGGAAAATCGCGCAGCAGCGCTTCCAGCGATTCGGCGAGCAGACGGTCGCGGAACGCGGAGTTGTCCTGGCAAAGCGTGAGGACGGCTGCATCCCAGGCGGGCCCGGTGCGCTCCATGAGCAAATATTCGGCGCCCATGCCCTCGACCCGGAACAAGGCCCAGAACTCGCGCTTGATCTGATCGGGGTGGGCCTGCAGATACGCGGCCATGAGCATGCCATGGTCCGCATCAAGCTGTCCGTCCCCGCCGATGGCGCTGACCTGTTGCACGAAACAGCGCAGATAGGCCATGCATAAAGGCGCATCGTCGTCCAACTGCACCAGCGCGTGGCACACCGGCCACGCCAGATGCTCGGCCCACCAGCGCTGCTCCGCCAGCAGTTCGACGAACGCGGCGCGCCACGAGGCGTTCCGTCCCGCCGCGGCGTCGACGACAGCAGGCGCCATCTCGCCATGTCGCGTGGCATATTCGCGCTTGCGCACCGTGTCCGCCGGCGCCAGCGTATCCGCCACGAGCTTGGGCTTGCCCAACGCCGCCAATACAAAGCACGCCCGCGGCGTGGGGCCCTCCGCGCTGAACAGACGGGACGGCGGCAAGACCTTGGCCAGCGCGGCGCGGTCCTCCTCGTTCGCGCCATCCAGCGCGCGTGCAAAAGACGCAATATCCGCCGCGTCGCCGCCCCCGGCGGCCTCGCGCAGCGCCGCACGGCGTTCGGTCAGGCTCAGGGTCATGCGTCGGCTCCAGTTGCATTGAGCGGATCAAGGAACATGCGTACCGCCAGCGTGTGCTTGCAAGGCCCGCGCGTACCTTGATATTTGGCGTGCCAGGGGCAGGTGCAGCGGTCCAGAACGGGCTCGGCGCCCAGCGCAACCCGATAGCGCTGCTGCGCCGATTGCACCGAGAATTGCCCCTCGCCTTCATGCCGGACACCCCTGCCGGCCACCAGCTTGCGTGCATCGGCCAGCCGCGGATGCAGCGTATCGAGCAGCCCCGCCTGCACCGGCAGCGGCCGATGGAAATACGTGCCGGCCGCCAGATCGAACCCCACCTGGCCGGAAGACGCCAGCACGCTCAGCGCGGCCAGGATCTGCGGTTCCGGCAGCAGGGCCCGCTCGGCCAGCCGCGCAATGTCGATGCGCGGCTCGAAGGCCAGCAGCGTCGATACGAACGCCGCATCCTCATTCGCATCCCCGCCCGCGACCCGGTGCAACACCGCCCCCTCGCCCGAGAAACCGCGCGCTTTCTCCGGGCTGAGGCCCAGCGTGACCCTTGCGCCGGGCAGTTCCAGCACCCAGGCGCTGGCTTGCGGCAGCGCCCCTGCCGCCACATCTGCACCATACGCGCGCAGCGCGGTCGCATGGCGCAGCAAGGGTTCCAGGACGCGCAGCCGTTCTGGCCCAGCCACACAGACCGCGCCGGGCGTCGCCTGCGTGGCCAGCCGCAGCGAGCGGGCAGCCTGGGTCGCCCACATCACGGTCTTGGTCGCCGATGACCGGGGCAACGCCTGCATGAACTGGCGCAAGGCCGCCCCCGTCAGGACATGGCGGCACGCCATGCCCGACGACAGCATCTGCGTCTCGGCAAAGCCTTTGAGCCAGCGCGCGGGCAGCGGCACTTTCTCTTCGACGATCTCCCCCGCCTGCGTCGTCACCCGCAATGCCTCGTTGCCCACGTTCAGGTGCAGGGGTTCCGACGGGCGCAGTCCTGCCAGCGCCTGGCGCAACGGGGGATTTACGTCCACGTTGGTGACGCCCGACGCCAGGTGCGTGGCGTCCAGCGCCGCCGCGTCCACGTCCAGCCGCGCATACACGCCGCAGCACACGCTGAAAGACTCGAAGCGCAGGCCCTCGGGCGTGGACGTCACCACCGGATCCGCCGCCCGCAGCACCGCCGCCAGCGTGTTTGGCGGCACATAGAAGCGCGTGCGCGCCACCCGCGCCAGCATCAGCAGCGCTTGCGCCACCACGACCGGCTGCGCAACGAATCCGGAAAAGAAGAAGGGATGCGCCACCGCGCCCGACGGCGCAAGACCGCCGCTGGTGGCCAGGTTCAGATCGGCCTGGCCCTGCCGCTGGGCGATTTCGGAAGGGGCAAGATAGGCATAGGCCAGTTCCGTCATGCTGCGTGGCTCCTGGACAAAAGAGCGACGCGGCACGGATCCTTTGCCGTCAACGGCAGGGATGTAGAAGCTTGATCTGGCTGGGGCGCACGCCTGCCGTAGGGTGTCCGCGCCAATGAGACTTTCAGCTGCTTGTTCATTGGGGACACATGTTAACTGGCGTGGGCAGACACCTGGCTCGCGGTTGCGCGCAAAGCTTGTGGATTTTGCACCGGCTTTGCAATAATGGCGCCGCCTCCACGCCGGTATGCTGCTTTTTTCAAATGCGCGGCGTGCATGGAACCAAAGGCAAGCGGTGCGTTCCAACTCGCGCACTGTCCCCCTTAACCATCAAAAGAGAAACTCACCATGATCAAGTCCGATGACACCGGCAAGCTGATCCTGCGCCTGACCCTCGGTATTCTGATTCTGCTCCACGGCCTGGCCAAACTGACCGGCGGCGGCGTCGGCGGCATCAGCGGCATGCTGTCCTCCCACGGCCTGCCCGGGTTCCTGGCCTACGGCGTCTACGTGGGCGAGATCATCGCCCCCGTCCTGCTGATCATTGGCGTCTACACCCGTCTGGGCGGCCTGATCATTGCGATCAACATGCTGGTTGCCATCCTGCTTGCGCACGCCGGCCAGATCGGCAGCATGACCAATAACGGCGGCTGGGCGCTGGAACTGCAAGGCATGTTCCTCTTCACCGGCCTGGCAATTGCCTTCATGGGGGCCGGCCGTTTCAGCCTGGCCGGCAACGGCGGCCGCTGGAACTGACCGCTGGTCCCGCCCCCCGCCCAACGCG
>CBHWAL010000163.1:0-8733 GCA_966111495.1 uncultured Achromobacter sp.
GCCTAACGCCGCATCACTTTTCCAGAAAGTCCGACAGGTCGTCGGCATGTTCCTCTTCGACTGCCAGGATTTCCTCCAGCAGACGGCGCGTGGTGGAATCCTGTTCGCCGATGTATTCGATCATCTGGCGGTAGCTGTCGATGGCGATCCGCTCGGCGATCAGGTTTTCCTTGATCATCTCTTCCAGCGTATTGCCTTCGACGTACTCCGAGTGGCTGCGCTCCAGCAGCCCCTTGGGCGACAGATCCGGCTCGCCGCCGAGCTGCACGATGCGCTCGGACAGCTTGTCGGCATGCTCCTGTTCCTGCGCCGCATGCTCGGCGAATTCCGCGGCAACGGGTTCGGCATTCAGGCCGCGGGCCATGAAGTAATGGCGCTTGTAGCGCAGCACACAGACCACTTCGGTCGCCAGCGCTTCATTCAAGAGCTTGAGCACGGTTTCACGGTCGGCGCGATAGGTGTCGGTGACAGCGCCGGACTCGATGTCCTTGCGCGCCTTGGCGCGGATCGCCTGCACGTCCATGTTGAACGGACGATTCGTTTGCTGCGGGGTGCGGGTTGCTTGTTCCATATCGTTAGCTCCTCTAGTCAGTGAAAGCAGCACGACGCTGGACTTCCAGTCGTTTTCGCAATCTTCAGTCTACCGAGCGCGCCGGAACTTGGTGTGTCCAAACATTGCCCGAGTTGCGCCGCGGCGCGGGCCGGGGGCCCGAGGAGTCCTTCGGCAACCTTGCGTAAACTATCGGCTTCGCGACAGGCATCGTGACGCAATCTGTAACGCGGCCGGCAATTTCCCACTGTTTTTATGACCCTGAAGAATATCTGCGTGTATTGCGGCTCCAACCCGGGCACGCGCCCGGACTACATCGAGCAGGCCCGCGTGCTGGCGCGCGAACTCGTCAAGCGCGACCTGGGCCTGGTGTACGGCGGATCGATCGTCGGCATCATGGGCGTGGTGGCCAACGAAGTGCTGGCTGGCGGCGGCCGCGTGATCGGCGTGATTCCCGAGCTGCTTCTCAAGAAGGAACAGGCGCACCTGGGGCTGACGGAGCTGCACACGGTGCAGAACATGCACGAGCGCAAGGCCATGATGATGGAGAAGGCCGACGGCTTCATCGCCCTGCCCGGCGGCGCCGGCACGCTGGAAGAGTTCTTCGAGGTCTGGACCTGGGCGCAACTGAACATGCACCAGAAGCCCTGCGGACTGCTGAACGTCGCCGGGTACTACGATGCCCTGATGCAATTCATCGACCACACCGTCGAAGAAGCATTCATCCGTCCCCAGCATCGCGACATGCTGGTGGTCGAAGAAGACCCCGCCTTGCTGCTGGATCGCTACGCCATTTACGAGCCGCCCAATGTCTCGAAATGGTTCGATCCAGTCAGAAAGCCCTGAACCCGACGCTTGAGACTTGAACGGAAGCCCCCCGCAATGCCCACCGATTCGTTGTTCCCCGGTTGCACCGAGTCCGTATTGCGCGACTATTTTCACGCCAAGGACGAGAACCGCCCGCACTACATGGCCCGCGCGTTCGCCCCGGATGCCGTGCTGAAGATGGCGCTGCGCACGCAGGCCATCGCCTTTCCGCCCGAATCGCATGGCCTGGCCGCCATCACCGACACGCTGGTGCGCAAGTTCGGCCAGACCTACGACAACGTCTACACCTATTACCTGTCGCGCCCCGACGCCGACGCGCGCCTGCCGGAATTCCATTGCGACTGGCTGGTCGGCATGACGGAAAAAGCCACCGGCAACGTGCGCGTGGGCTGTGGCCGGTACGACTGGGCGTTCCAGCCCGAGCCGTATCGCGCCAAACGCCTGACCATCACGATCGAAACCATGGTGAGCCTGCCTCCCGCCAATGCGGCCGCGGTGTTCGGCTGGCTGCTGGCCCTGGACTACCCCTGGACCAGCGCGGCGCGCGTGGTCGCCGGCGCCCCGCCGCTTGAAGACCTGGCGCCGGTCGTGCACTATCTTCTTCACCCGCACGGCGTGTAGGGCTCGCGCAAGGCGCCTGTGAAATGGGCGTCCTTGCCCGGCCTGCCGGCACTGGATTCCAAGAATTGAAATACGACATCGCAGCTTTCGACTTTGACGGAACCCTGGCAGACACCATGCCGTGGTTCAACTCCATCCTCAACACCGTGGCGGACAAGTACAACTTCCGCCAGATCGATGCGGCCGAACGCGAGCAACTGCGCAGCCGCGATGCGATGGAGATCCTGAAGTACCTGAACATCCCGCTGTGGAAGCTGCCTGCGATCATGACGCACGTGCGCTCGCTGATGCAGGAGATCGACCCCAGCGTCCAGTTGTTTGACGGCATCCCCGAAGCGCTGGCCCGCCTGAAGGCGAGCGGCCTGCGCCTAGCGGTGGTCAGCTCCAACTCCGTCGAGAACGTGCAGCGCGTGCTGGGCGAGGAAACCGCCGCGCTCTTTGACGACTACGAATGCGGCACCGACCTGTTCGGCAAGGCCGCCAAGATCGACCGTCTGCTCAAGCAGCACGGCACCGCGCCCGAGCGCTTCCTGCTGGTGGGCGACGAAATGCGCGACATCGATGCGGCCCGCAAGGCGGGCGTGCGCGTCGGATCGGTCGCCTGGGGCTACAACCATCCGGACGCGCTACGCGGCCGCGGCCCCGATGAGCTTTTCCTGACGGTCGAAGACCTTCCCAACGCACTGGCGTAACGCCCAGATCCCATGCACACCGATCCCGCCCACCTGATTACCGACGCAAGCACCCTGCAAGCGCTTTACGGTTCGCCCGGCGAAGCCTCCCTGAAAAAAGAGGTGGACCATGTGCATCCGCACTACCGCGCGTTCATCGAGGCCGCGCCCTTTGCCTTGCTGGCGACCGCGGGTCCGGACGGACTGGACGCCTCGCCGCGCGGTGACCCCGCCGGGTTCGTCGTGGTGGAAGACGAAAAGACGCTGTTGTTGCCCGACCGCCGCGGCAACAACCGCGTGGATAGCCTGCTCAACGTCATCGCCGATCCGCGGGTGGCCCTGCTGTTCCTGGTGCCGGGCGTGGGCGAAACGCTGCGTGTGAACGGCACGGCGCGTATCAGCGTCGACCCCGCATTGCTGGCGCGCTTCGAGATGGACGGCAAGCTGCCGCGCTCCGTGCTGATCGTCGACGTGCACAAGGTCTACTTCCAGTGCTCGCGCGCGCTGCTGCGCTCGCGCCTGTGGGACCCGGACACGCAGATTCCGCGCACCGCGCTGCCCAGCGTCGGCCGCATGCTTTCCGATCTGACGTCCGGCACCTTTGACGGCGTGGCCTACGACCGCGACCTGCCCGCACGCGTAGCCAGTTCGCTTTACTGAACCCGGAGGCGCGCATGGCACGCAACGTGGAGATCAAGGCGCGGGTCGACAGCCTGGACGCCATCGAACACCTGGCCGCGGCGCTTTCCGGCAAGGAACCGACGTTCGTCGACCAGGACGACACCTTCTTCACCTGCGCCAATGGCCGCCTGAAACTACGCGCCTTCGCTGACGGCTCGGGCCAACTGATCTTCTATCAACGCGCCGACGACAGCGGCCCCAAGGAAAGCTTCTACGTCATCTCGCCCACGGACGAACCCGACTCTTTGCGCTCCGCCCTGTCGCACGCTTACGGCGTGATCGGCCGCGTGAAAAAACACCGCACGGTTTTCATGGCTGGACGCACGCGCATCCATCTGGACCGGGTGGAAGGCCTGGGCGAATTCCTGGAACTGGAAGTGGTGCTGCGCGAGGACGAAACCGTCGAGGCAGGAATGGAAGAAGCCCGCACGCTGATGGCCGGGCTAGGCGTCGCGCCCGAGCAGTTGCTGTCGGGCGCTTACCTGGATCTGCTGGCGGCGCGCCGCAAGGGCTGATCCCTCGCACGCCGCCGGGCGTGGTCCGTCTTAGGGCGGGTTCAGGCCGGCTGCCAGCCGCGCACGAACACATCCACGGGTTGGCGCTTGCCGCCCGCTTTTTGCAGTTCAAGCAGGCGCAGCACGCCCTGCCCGGTGGCAATGTCGATGCCGGCCGCATCGGCGCGCAGCACGCTGCCCGGTGCGGCAGTGGTGGTCTCGGCCAGCGCCTGGGCGCGCCAGACCTTTACCGCATCCGGCAGTCCCGGCAAACGGATGCTGGCGCCGGGCACCGGATTGAAGGCGCGCACGCGGCGCGCCAGCAATTCGGCGGACTGGGTGCAATCGAGCGCGGCTTCGGCCTTGTCCAGCTTGGCCGCGTAGGTCACACCGTCTTCCGGCTGCTTGCGCGCGGTCAGGCCGCCTTTGGCCAGCGCGTCCAGCGCCTCGACGATGGCTTGCCCGCCGGCTAGCGCCAGCGCGTCGTGCAACTGCGCCGCATTGGTGTCGTCAGTGATCGGCACGATGCGTTCGAGCAGCATGTCGCCCGTATCCAGGCCCTCGTCCATCTGCATGATGGTGACGCCGGTGCGCGCATCGCCCGCTTCAATGGCGCGCTGGATCGGCGCCGCGCCGCGCCAGCGCGGCAACAGGCTGGCGTGGATGTTCAGGCAGCCCAGGCGCGGCAGGTCCAGCACCCATTGCGGCAGGATCAATCCGTAGGCGGCCACCACCATGACATCGGGCGCCACGCTTTCCAGCAGGGCGCGGGCCTCGGCGGCCTCGTCGGGATAGCGGCCATCCAGGCGCAGGCTGCGCGGCTGAGCGACGGCAATGCCGGCATCCAGCGCGGCCTGCTTGACCGGGCTGGGCGTGAGCTTCAAGCCCCGCCCCGCCGGCCGGTCAGGCTGCGTCATGACCAGGGGGATGTCGTGGCCGGCGGCCCGCAGGGCGTCGAACGCGATTCGGGCGAATTCCGGGGTGCCGGCAAAAACGATGCGCATGAGGGTGACTGCAGAAGAGGTGAACGGAGGCGCCAGAGCGAGAATGGGCCGAAGTCCGGCCCCGGGGGTCAGGCGCGCAGCGCTTCGCGCTCGGCCTTCTTGAGCCTCGTCTTGATGCGGTTCTGCTTGAGGTTCGACAGGTATTCCACGAACACCTTGCCTTCCAGGTGATCCAGCTCGTGCTGCACGCACACGGCCAGGAGGCCGTCGGCTTCGAACTCGAACGGCTTGCCGTCGATGTCCAGCGCCTTGCAGCGGATGCGCGATGCGCGTTCCACTTCGTCGTAGACGCCGGGGACGGATAGACAGCCCTCTTCGTAGATCTTGTAGTCGTCGCTGCGCCAGGTGATCTCGGGATTGATCAGGGTCAGCAGCGCATTGCTGTCTTCGGACACGTCGATCACGACCACGCGCTCATGCACGTCGACCTGGGTCGCGGCTAGACCCACACCCGGCGCGTCGTACATGGTTTCGGCCATGTCGCGCACGAGTTGGCGGATGCGGTCGTCGACCTCGGCAACCGGCTTGGCCTTTTTGTGCAAGCGCGGGTCCGGGTAGCGAAGGATGGGAAGTAAAGCCATTGAAGGGGTATCGCCAGTAGTGATGCGTAGGCGAGAGTTTAATTCATTAGAGTCTTGATTTCTAATAGTTTTCGGCTAATCCAGGGATTGCGGACATTGCTGCGGCACCCTTTTTTGAGGCATCCCCGCCGCCGGCTCGCTGCGCGCATATCCGTCCACCCGTCGCCCGCGGCCGCGCGCGGCGCATGCGACACTCTCGGACCCCCGACGCCTTTTCCGCGTCCTTTTCCACCCGCTTCATGCCGCTGACCCAATCCTCCGACGAACTCGCCGCCTGGCTGCGGCTGTCCCTCGAACCGAACATCGGTTCCGCCACCGCCTGCATGCTGCTGAGCGCGCTGGGCCTGCCCGACCAGATCTATGCGCAACGCGCCACGGCGCTATCGCGGCACGTGCCCGAAGCGCTGGCGCGGCAATTGGCGGCGCCCATGCCGGCCGACATGGCGGAACAAGTGGAGCGTGCGCTGGAATGGGTGCAGGCGCCCGGCCGACACATCCTGACGCTGGCTGACCCCACCTATCCGCAAAGCCTGCTAACGATCGCTGATCCGCCGATCCTGCTCTACGTCGCGGGCGACCCGACCTTTCTGCAGGGACCGTCGCTGGCGGTCGTGGGCGCGCGCAACGCCACGCCCGGCGGCCAGGAAAACGCGCGCGCCTTTGCCCGGCACCTTGCAGGCAACGGCTGGCGCGTCATCAGCGGCCTGGCGCTGGGCATTGACGCCGCCGCGCACGAGGGCGCGCTGGACGCCGGCCCGCAAGGCGCCGGCACCGTGGCGGTCATGGGGACGGGCATCGACCGCATCTATCCGGCCAGCCATCGCGATCTGGCGCATCGCATCGCGGCGCACGGCGCGCTGGTGTCCGAGCTGCCGATGGGCACCGGCGCGCGGCCGCAGCACTTTCCCAAGCGCAACCGCATCGTGGCGGGCCTGGCGCGCGGCGTACTGGTGGTGGAAGCGGCCAAACAGAGCGGATCGCTGATCACGGCGCGGCTTGCCGGCGAATGCGGACGCGAGGTCTTCGCCATCCCGGGTTCGATCCATTCGCCGCTGTCGCGCGGCTGCCACGCCTTGATCCGCCAGGGCGCCAAGCTCGTCGAAACCGCCATGGACATCACCGATGAACTCGGCGGCGGGCCCACGCCGGCGCGGCCCGCGCGCAAGGAGGCCGCGCCTCCCGCGCCCCCCGCGCATCCGGTGCTGGACGCGTTGGGATTCGACCCGCTGCATCTGGATGCCATCCAGGTGCGCTGCGGGCTGGAAACCGCCGCCCTGCAGACGCAACTGGTCGAACTGGAATTGCAGGGCCACATCGCCCGGCTGGATGATGGCCGCTACCAGCGTTTGCACTAGCACCGCAACTGGGCCAGATGCGATGGCGCTAATATGTTCGGCAGCGCCGCAGCCTTGTAGCGCCGGTCACCTAATACCGATACAGGAAGAGACATGGCATTGCCCTCCCGCGTGAAGATCGTCGAGGTATCGCCTCGCGACGGTCTGCAGAACGAAAAGGAATTCGTCCCCACCGACATCAAGGTGGAGCTGGTCAACCGCCTGGCCGCCGCGGGCTTCCCCAATGTGGAAGCCGCCTCGTTCGTGTCGCCCAAATGGGTGCCGCAGATGGCCGACGGCGCCGACGTGATGGCGCGCATCGAGCGCCGGCCCGGCACCATCTATTCGGTGCTGACGCCAAACATGAAGGGTTTTGAAGCGGCGCTGGCTGCCCGCGCGGACGAAATCGTAATCTTCGGCGCCGCCAGCGAGGCCTTTTCCCAGAAGAACATCAATTGCTCCATTGCCGAATCCATCGCGCGCTTTGAACCCGTTGTGCAGGCGGCGCGCGAAGCCGGCATCCGCGTGCGCGGCAGCATCAGCTGCGCGCTGGGCTGTCCCTACCAGGGCGAAGTCCCGGTCGAAGCCGTGGTGGACGTCGCAGAGCGCTACCTGGCGATGCAGGTCGATGAAATCGACGTGGCCGACACCATCGGCGTGGGTACACCCAAGCGCGTGCGCGAAGTGATGGCCGCCGTCACGCGTGTCGTGGATCCGGCGCGCATATCCGGCCATTTCCACGACACCTATGGCCAGGCGCTTGCCAACATCCTGGCGGCGCTGGAGACCGACATCTCCATCTTCCACACCTCGGTGTCCGGCCTGGGCGGCTGCCCCTACGCCAAGGGCGCCACCGGCAACGTCGCGACGGAAGACGTGCTGTACATGCTGCGCGGCCTGGACATCGACACGGGCGTGGACTTCGACGCCGTGGTCGACATCGGGCAATGGATGTCCGCGCATCTGAACCGCAAGGGCTCCAGCCGCGCCGGCAACGCTATTGCCGCCAAGCGCGCGGCTTGATCCGCGCTGCATGATCCGCCCCGCATGACCACACAGAATGCCCCCAACGCGCCCGAAGACCTCGCGGCGCTGCTCCGCGCCATCGGCCCGCTGCCCCTGTCGGGCCAGGCCTGGCCGGACTGGGTGCGCATTCTGACGTGGGTATTGCTTGCCGTGCTGGGCGTGCAGGTCGTCACCACCGCAATCCGCGCGCCCTCGCAGCCTTTCGACACGCTATTGGCGGTGGCCGTGGTGCTGTGCTTCGTGGCGCTGCTGTTCGTGTCGTGGCACATGCAGACGTCCATCACCACGATCGACGACCGCGGCATCCGGCAGACCTGGTTCACCCGGCGCGAAGTGGCCTGGGAGGATGTGCGCCTGGCGCGGTTTGTACCGATGGTGTTTTCGAAGCGGCTCGTGGTGTTCACGCACCGGGGCAAGCCGGTGATTTTTCAGGGCGGCACGCGGGAACTGCGCGTGGCGTTTGTGAAGATCGCGCAGTTATACAGATCTACTGGTGTCTGACACCTTGCGTGTCTGACACCAGTCATATCTAAACTCTGCGTGTCTGACACCTCGTGTGTCTGACACCAGCCATATCTATGACGACCGTCAAAAGTTAGCCGGTGTCAGACACACGAGGTGTCGGACACGCGGAATCATCTAATAGGCAACGCGTACATCAACCCACCTTCCGTCCACTGCGCATTCAACCCGCGCTTGATCTTTAGCGGACTTCCCTCGCCCACGTTCCGCTCAAAACTCTCGCCATAATTACCCACCTGCTTGACGATGTTGTACGCCCACTTCTCGTCCAGCCCCAGATTGGCGCCGCCACCCGGCGTAACGCCCAGGATGCGCTTGATGTTGGGGTTGGCGCTCTTGGCCTGTTCGTCCACGTTCTTGGACGTCACGCCGTATTCCTCGGCTTCGATCATGGCCGACAGTGACCAGCGCACGATGTTCA
>CBHWAL010000164.1:0-8647 GCA_966111495.1 uncultured Achromobacter sp.
CCAAAGGTTCGCCGGACAACGGCCCGACGGCTCAGCGCCTGCTGAGCGTCCTGAAGGACAAGAAGTAATTGAAACGCCAGGCCGCGCACGCTCTGCGTGCCGCGGCAAGGCACAAAAAAACCCTGGCATCACATGCCAGGGTTTTTTTTTGCGTCTTTCAGTGCGGGGGTTCGTGCCTGAAGCTTTACGACGCAGGGGTGGTCGAGCCGCCCGGAGTGGTCGAACCGGAGCCAGGCGTCGTGCCAGGGGTCGGCGCAGGCGCAGCCGGCGGCGTGCCGCCAGGAGCCGGAGCGGGCGTGGAGGCGCCCGGAGTCGGGTTGGCCGCCGGTGCCGGGGCATCTTCCTTCTTGTTGCAAGCGCTGAGCGCGACGGCCAGCACCGAGGCAATAATCAAGGTTTTGCTCATCATTATTTGAACTCCTATAGATGACGACTCTTGAAACCCCGTTAGGGGAAACCAGAATTCAGGCTACAGGAAGGTTCATGCCGATCGCGTATGAAAGTTAAAGCGGTGGCATCCCAAAAGCAACAAACCTTTCAGCTTGGTGTTATGTCTTTCTTGATGTGACCCGGCTTACAGACCTGATTTCTTTCTGTGCGACACGGATACTTTGAGGTTTCCAGATACTACTCGGGACGGTAATGAATCCAGCCCGAGTCCAGCCAGTCCGCCAGGCAGGAGCGCGCGTCCTCTGACAGACGGGCGCAAGCGGGATGCGCGCAATCCAGGCTACGCGCGTCGGCCAATAGGCGCAACGCGGCGTCCGCGGGCGTCATGGCCGTTTCCCCGTTGATGAAGAGCTGTTTGCCGCGATAAAGCATGCGGCTGCGGCGATCCAGCACGAGGCGGCCGGACGCGGGCCAGTCTTCCTCCAGATCCACGTCCATGCCCTCGGGCGCATCGAACACGCTGAGGTTACTGGGCTCGGTCAGCCAGCAGCCCAGGAAGCGCGACGCCAAAGCGTCGTCAAAGCGCAGCTTTTCGACGGTTTCCAGCGTGGCGGCCACCAGTGCGTCGGGAAGCGCCGCGGGGGTGCCCACGGCCGGCTGAGCCGGATCGCGGTAGACGGCCGACAGCTTTGCGCCGGGCAACGCCGGTTCGCCGTAGGGGCCGCCCAGAAGGCCCACGCGAGCCATGACCTGATCGGCGGCCGCTTCCAGCAGGCCGCGCGCCAGCGTCGCCTGCGTCGGTGCCCGAAAGCCGATGGAGATCGTCATGCAGCCGTCGCCCATGGCAATGCCGTCATGCGCGGCTTGCGGCGGCAGATACAGCATGTCGCCGGGCGCCAGCACTGCCTTTTCCTCGGGCTGGAAGTTGCTCAGAATCTTGAGCGGCAGGCCCGGCTCCAGCGACAGGTCTTTCTGGCGGCCATAGCGCCATTCACGCTCGCCCGCGGCCTGCAGCAGGAATACGTCGTAGCTGTCAAAGTGCGGGCCGACGCCGCCGCCGTGGCTGGCAACGCTGATCATCACGTCGTCCAGGCGGGCGTCCGGAATGAACCGGAACAGGGCCATCAGCTCGGCTGCCGCATCGCTGTGCAGGTCCACACTTTGCACCAGCAGTGTCCAGTCGCCCTCGTTGTCCTTGGGCAAGCGCGCGAAGGGGCCGTTTTCCATCTGCCATTCGCCGTTTTCGCGCCAGATCAGGCGCGATTCCACGTCGTCGCGGCGCGCCAGCTTCTTGATGGCCGCGATGGTGACGGGCGGCTTGAAAGCCGGAATGGCCTGGCGGATCAGCAGCGGCTTCTTCTGCCAGTAACGGCGCATGAAGTCGTTGGGGCTTTGATTGCCCAGGAGCGGCAGCGGTTGGTCGAGGTTCATTGGAGGTGCTTCTTCAAGCGGTAAAGGGCATCCAGCGCTTCGCGCGGGGTGAGGCTGTCGGGGTCAATGGCGGAAAGCTCCTCGCGCAGCGAGTCCAGCGCCTCGATGGCGTCGGAGCGTTCAGCGTCGGCGTACGCCTGCGCGTCGGCCTCGGCGGCGGCCGAGAACAGACCCAACTGCGGCGTGGGGGCGCCTTGCGCCTCCAGGCGTTCGAGTTCGCGCGTCGCCTGCCGGATGACGGCGGCAGGCACGCCCGCACGCTGGGCGACTTGAATCCCGTAGCTGCGGCTGGCCGGGCCTTCGCGCACTTCGTGCAGGAAGACGATGCCGCTTGCGGATTCGGCGGCGGCCAGATGCACGTTGGCGGCCGTGGCTTGCTCGGCAGGCAGACGGGTCAGTTCAAAGTAGTGCGTCGCGAACAGCGTCAGCGCGCGGTTGTGCGACAAGAGGCGGCAGGCGATGGCCCACGCGAGCGCCAAGCCGTCATACGTGGACGTGCCGCGGCCGATTTCGTCCATCAGCACCAGGCTGTTGGGCGTGCTGGCAGACAGGATAGCCGCGGCCTCCGTCATTTCCATCATGAAGGTAGAGCGTCCGCCCGCCAGATCGTCGGCCGCGCCGATGCGGGTGAAGATCCGGTCGATCTTGCCGATCCGGGCGCGCGACGCGGGCACGAAGCTGCCAATGCGCGCCAGCAGCACGATCAGCGCCACCTGCCGCATGTACGTCGACTTACCGCCCATGTTCGGGCCGGTGATCAGCAGCATGCGCCGCGCCGGATCAAGGCGGCAGCCGTTCGGCGTGAAGCGTTCAATGGCGCGCTCGACTACCGGGTGGCGGCCGGCGTCGATGTCGATGTCGGCCTGCTCCGACAGCTCAGGCGTGACCCAGTCGTGGCGCTGCGCATGCTCGGCCAGGGCGGCCAGCGTGTCCAGTTCGGCCAGCGCCGCGGCGCAGTCCGATAGCGGGCGCACGTGTTCGGCCAGCACGTCGAGCAATTGCTCGAACAGCCATTTTTCGCGGGCCAGCGAGCGGTCCTGCGCGGACAGCACCTTGTCTTCCCAGGTCTTGAGCTCGGGCGTGATGTAGCGTTCGGCGTTCTTGAGCGTCTGGCGGCGGCGGTAGTCCTCGGGCACCTTGGCCGTCTGGCCTTTGGTGACCTCGATATAGAAGCCGTGCACGCGGTTGAACTCCACCCGCAGATTGCTGATACCGGTGCGCTCGCGCTCGCGGGCTTCGAGCTGGACAAGAAAGTCTCCGCCGTCGGCGGCCAGTCCGCGCAATTCGTCCAGTTCGGCGTCAAAGCCGGCCGCCAGCACGCCACCATCGCGGATAGCCACGGCGGGCTCGGGCGCAATGGCGCGCACCAGCAGCGCGGCCAGCGCGGGATCCACCGACAGATGGGAAATCAGTTCGCCGATGCGCGGCGAGGCCGACATGGGTTCGACCAGATCGGCCAGCGCGGGCAGGGCCTGCAGCGCGTCCCGCAGGCTGGCGAGTTCGCGCGGGCGCACGGAGCGCAGCGCCAGTCGTGCTGCGATGCGCTCGATGTCGGGAAAAGCGTTCAGCGCGGCGCGCAGGGCTTCCAGCAGACCCGCTGAGCCGAAGGTCTGCTCGACGTCCATGCGCCCGGCCAGCAGCGCCGAAATCGCCTGCTGGCGCGCCAGCGCCTCGTCGTTTTCGCGCAAGGGGTGATGCAGCCACCGGCGCAAGAGGCGGCTACCCATAGGCGTGCGGCATCCGTCCAGCAGCGAGAACAGCGTGGGAGCGTCTTCGCCAGACAACGTCTGCGTCAGTTCCAGATTGCGGCGCGTGACCGGGTCCAGCAGCACGAACTGCCCGGGCCGCTCCGCGGACAGGCTCTGCACGTGCGCCAGCGCCTGCGATTGCGTGCGGGCCGCATAGCGCAGCAGGGCGCCCGCCGCGCAGATGCCGGCCGGCATGTCTTCGATGTCAAAGCCCGCCAACGTGTCCGTCTTGAAATGCGCCAGCAGGTGCGCACGGGCGCCGTCGCTTTCAAAGTGCCAGTCCGGCACCCGAGAACGCGCGCCCTCGAAAGGAAAGTCGAACTCAGCGCTGTCGGCGCAAACAATTTCCGCCGGCGCGATGCGGTGCAATTCGGATTCCAGTTGAGCCGGCGCGCATTCGGTCACGCGGAACTCGCCGCTGGCAAGATTCAGCCAAGCCAGCCCGGCGCGCGGCGCGCGTGCGCTGCCGCTGACGAAAATGGCCGCCAGCGCGCGGTCCGCCTTGGCGGGCAGGAGCGCGTCGTCCGTCAAAGTGCCGGGCGTCACGATGCGCACGATGCGGCGCTCGACCGGGCCCTTGGACGCAGCGGGATCGCCGATCTGCTCGCAGATGGCGATGGACTCGCCCATGGCCACGAGCCGCGCCAGATATTGCTCCATGGCGTGCACGGGTAGGCCGGCCATGGGGATGGGCACGCCGTTGGACGAACCCCGCTTGGTCAACGTCAGATTAAGCAACCGCGCGCCGCGTTCCGCGTCTTCGTAGAACATTTCATAGAAATCGCCCATGCGATAGAACAGCAGCAACGGCCCGGCCTCGGCTTTGAGCCGAAGGTACTGTTGCATCATGGGGGTATGGCCCGCGTGGGCGTCGGCGGTGGTGTTTTGCAGTGCAGAATTCATGCCCGTGATTGTATCGGGGCGGGCACGGCGCTGCTGAGCCGGGGACGCGACGATTTCGCGGAGGCTTGCGATTTTTCAGCGCTGATGGAGTTCATTTCGGGCTCCCGGGATCTGCCGCAGCGTGGCGGCGGAAGAGGCAGTCACCGAGGGGCGGCATATGTGTCATTTTGAAACTGCCGTATCTTTGTGGGCGTCGATGACCCATAGTGGCTGCCGGGATACTTTTCCCTGGAAAATCTAGGACTTACATTGAAGATTGAAACTGGTATTGTGAAGTGGTTCAACAACGACAAGGGCTTCGGCTTTATCATGCCGGAGCTGGGCGGAAAGGACCTCTTCGCGCATTTCTCTGAAATCCAGGGTGATGGGCACAAATCTCTTGAAGAGAACCAGCGTGTTTCCTTCGTGGCTGGCCAAGGGCAGAAAGGCCCGACGGCGACGATGATCAAACCGATTTAAGAACTGGCTGGCTTGTCTGAAGGCAAGCTGGCTGGCACCTAGCAAGTGGGGCCGAATCCTTTGAAACAAGGGATTCGGCCCTTTGACATTGGACCGCCGCAAATTACTTGCCGATCGTGCTGCCGAAGACGCTGATCCGAATGGTGGCTCTTAGTATTGGCGCTTTATATGGATAGTCAGTCCAGCCGTGAATACAAGCGAAAGGTTGAAGGCATGGGCCAAACGAATCAAGCGTGACGGCGTCACGCTATGGTTTGCCGGCAAGGACCCGCGAACGCCGTTGTACGCAAAGGCGCTCGGTGTGCTGGTCGTGGCATACGCCTTGAGCCCGATCGACCTGATTCCGGATTTCATTCCAGTGCTGGGATACGTGGACGACATCCTGCTGCTTCCCGTCCTGATATGGCTGACCATCAAGCTGCTCCCCCCGGATGTGCTTTCGGATTGCCGCGTGCGCGCTGAGGAATGGATGCGCGAAAAGGGTGCGAAGCCCCGGAGCTTTTTTGGCGCGATCTTGATCGTTGCGGTCTGGGTAGGCTCTGCCACGGCGGCATGGCTGTGGTGGTCCGCCAGAGGGTAGCGGGCGGCGCCACGATCACGCCAGCTTGCCGCCGCATCGCGCCGCCGGGCACAATCCAACGTCGTGGCGCGTGTGGACGCTGCGGGAGTTTCAACGTCATGCCCGATATTGCTGTTCCTGCCGTACTGGACGCCACCGAGCGCGTTTCCATTTCCAGTGGCGACCACCAGGCCGAGTTTGCGCCGGGCGGCGGCGGACGGCTGACGCGGCTCTCCACCAGCGGTCACGACTGGATCGTGCCGCTGACCGCTACCGAGTGGCCCGCCGGCAAATGGCCGCGCGCCGGATCCTATCCGCTGGCGCCGTATTCCAACCGGATCCGCGACGGCGTTTTCACTTTCAATGGCGCCCGATACGCGTTGCAGTCCGTGCCCAACCGGCCGCAGGCGATCCATGGAGCCGGGCTGTTCCAATCCTGGCAGGTCCGCAACCTGACGCCCGACAGTGTCGATCTGGTACTGGACCAACCCGCCGGCGTGCTCGGTTGGCCCTGGCCGTTCGAATGCGTGCAGCGCTGGCGCCTGGACGGACGCGGGCTCAGCCTGAAGCTGTCCATCACCAACCGGGGCCACACGCCGATGCCGTGCGGCATGGGCATCCACCCGTATTTCACGGCCCAGCGCGTGTCGCTGAATGCGCGTCGCATCTGGCCGACGGACGAGAACGGTTTGCCCACGGGCAGCAAGACGACGACGGTGCGAGAGCTGCGCCAGTCCGCCGAGGGCTGCGACACGTACCTGTCGCAGTGGCAGGGACGTGCGACGCTGCACTGGCCCGATGGTCACGAACTCGCGCTGCATGCCGATCCGGCCTTCGCGCATCTGGTCGTGTACACGGCGCCGGGGGCGGATTTTCTTTGTGTGGAACCGGTCACCAACGTGGCGGACGCCTTCAATCTGGCGGCGGCTGGCGACACCCGCACCGGCATGCAGGTGCTGGAACCGGGCGAGCGCTTTGCCGCGACGCTGTTGCTGGGCCTTGCGCCGGCTCGCAAAAAGTGAATGGCAGCTTGGTAACCGCCGCGCCCTGCGGCGATAATCCGCACAAATCAAGAATCAGGAGTCGTTACGTGAAAAAGCTCAGCACCGAACAATTGCAGGCCGCTGTCGAGACGCTGCGCCGGACGCAGGCCAAGTTGGCGCGCGCGGGCAACCTGCCGCTGGAGCCGACCATTTACGCCAGCGCCAAGGGCTTTCGCCGCAACGTGCCGGATTATGTGTGGTTGTGGCTGTCGGGCCTGCTGGCGCCGCACAAGAGCCTGTCCGCCTGGATGGACGCGCACCAGACGGGCTGGCGCGAAGGCAAGACGCCGGCGGCCGCCGTCTATGCCCGCACGGAACATGGCTGGTTCCAGTGGCTGATCGCCGAGCTGGAAGCCGAGATCAACGACCCGCACGCACGCGCCAAGCGCGAAGGCCGGGGCTGACAGGCTCGGCAGCGCTCGGCGCGCCGCGCCGGCGCCCGCGGCCCCGTTCGGGATCGCCGCGTTTCTAGAACCCTTCCAGCACAATCTTGCCGCGCGCCTTGCCGCTTTCGATGAAGGCGTGGGCGCGCCGCAGGTTCTCGGCGTTGATTTTGCCGTAGTGCTCGCCCAGCGTCGTGCGCAGCGTGCCGTTGTCGATCAGGCGGGCGGCCTGGTTCAGCAGCTCGTGTTGGGCGATGAGGTCGGGCGTGTTGTGCAGCGGCCGCGCAAACATGAACTCCCAATGCAGCGAGGCCGACTTGCCCTTGAGCAGCCGCACATCCACGGCGGCCGGGTCGTCGATCAGCGCGATCTTGCCCTGCGGCGCGATCGCCTCGGCCATCTGCGCAAAGTGCTTGTCCGTGTGGGTCAGGCCCGCGATATAGCTGACGTTCTCAAAGCCGATGCGCTTGAGTTCCTCGGTCAGCGGCCGCGCGTGATCGATGACGTGATGCGCGCCCAGTTCGCGCACCCAGGCCTGGGTCTCGGGCCGCGAAGCCGTACCGATCACTGTCAGGCCGGTGAGCTGGCGCGCCAACTGCACGAGGATCGAGCCGACCCCGCCGGCCGCCCCGACGACGAGCAAGCTGCGCTGGCTGGGGGCGGCGTTGTCCAGCACCCGCAGGCGGTCGAATAGCAGTTCCCACGCAGTGATGGTGGTCAGGGGCAGGGCGGCGGCCTGCGCAAAATCCAGGCTCTTGGGCATGTGGCCGACGATGCGCTCGTCCACGATGTGGCGTTCGCTGTTGGCGCCCGGGCGGGTCAGGGCGCCGGCATACCAGACGCGGTCACCGGGCTTGAAGAGGCTGGTCCGGGCCCCCACCGCGCGCACCACGCCCGCGGCGTCCCAGCCGATGATTTCCGGCGTTCCGTCCTGCGGCTTGCGGTTGGCGCGGATCTTCACGTCAACGGGATTGACGGAGATGGCGTGCACGTCCACCAGCAGGTCGTGGTCGCCCGGCACGGGTTCCGGGGCGGTGATGTCCTGCAGCGCGTTGGCGTTATCGGCGGGCAGGTTCTTGAAGTAGGCAATGGCTTTCATGATGGCGTTCTGGTTACCTCAAGGGATTAGATGATGGAGCGGACCACGCCGCCGTCCACGCGCAGGGCTGCGCCGTTGGTGGCTGACGCTTGCGTCGAGCAGGTGTAGACAACGATGTTCGCCACCTCCTGCACCGTGGCAAGGCGGCGTAGTAACGACGTCGGGCGATGCTGGGCGATGAAGTCCTGCTCCATCTGTTCCTGCGAAACGCCCTGTTCCTTCGCCATTTCCGCGAAGAAGTCGGAGACGCCTTCGGAACGGGTCGGGCCCGGCAGCACGGCGTTGACGGTGACATTGGTGCCCGCGGTCAGCTCGGCAAGACCGCGCGACACGGCGAGCTGGGCCGTTTTGCTGACGCCGTAGTGGATCATCTCGGCGGGGATCTGCACGGCGGACTCGCTGGAGATAAAGACGATTCGGCCCCAGTTGGCCGCCAGCATCCGCGGCAGGTAATAGCGTGAGAGGCGGATGCCGCTCATGACGTTGGTGTCCATCATGGTCTGCCAATCGTCATCGGTGATTTCGGTAAAGGACTTGGGCGTGAACGTGCCCGCGTTGTTGACCAGGATGTCCACGTCGGGATGTGCGGCGCAGACCGAGGCCGCGCCGTCCGCGGTGGCCAGGTCCGCCTG
>CBHWAL010000165.1:0-8609 GCA_966111495.1 uncultured Achromobacter sp.
CGGGGTGGGGTCGGTCACGACGGGTGGCGTCGGCGCGGGGGCGGCCGCCTCGTCATCGTCATCGCTGCCACCGCAGGCGCTCAACAGGGTCACGCAAGCCAGCGACAAGGGCATGATGGCTCGCCGCAGGCGGGATACTTCGAACTGCATCTACAACTCCAACGTCATGTCGGCACGCAACACGCAATGCCGCAAAGCGCGCAACTATGCGGGCGGGGAATGACGTGGGAATGACAGTGGCGCTATTTCTGCTTGGACCGGGCTTCGGCCTGCGCCTGCGTGATGATGGCGTTGGCGGTCCAGCGCACGACGTCGGTGACCTCGGGCAGGCCGAGCTTCCAGATGTCCTTGAGCACCAGGAACACCTCGGTGCCGTACACCAGCGACAAGGCCTGCGCGACGCGGTCCTGCTGCGCGGGCGTGAGCTCTGCGGCCAAGGGGGCGATGGCGCGCCTGAGGATGTCGACGCGGTGGCCGCGCACCAGTTGCGGCTCGGCGCCGGCCCTGCCGGCGCTGGCCTGCGCATGCTGTTGCAGCGACACCTGAATGGCGGCGCGTAGCGGCGCTTCGTGCGCCTCCAGCCGCGGATACGCGAAGCGCAGCAGCTCATCGACGCGTGCCGCCGCGTCAGGCGCGTCGGAATCCCAAGCGAGGATGGGACCCAGGCTTTCGTCCACCACGGCGGCGATCAGCGCGCTCTGGCTGGGAAAGTAGCGGTAGGCGGTGGCGCGCGACACTTGGGCGTGTTCTGCCAGTTCGGCGACCGAGGGCGTGACGCCCTGCGCCATCAGTTGCTGGGCGGCGTCGAGCAGGGTCTTGCGCATCCGGGCGCGCGGTCCGTGCGGGGGTTCGCCGCTAGCGGCCGCCTGCGGGCTGGCGGGGGCGATCAGCTTTGTGCCGGCCGCCGCCGAGGGCGCCTTGCGGGCAGGGGTTTCGGATTGACGTGAGACTGGTGTCTCAGTATGATTCTTTCGTCTCATTTCTGGATTCTACAGGCCTTTGGCCTCACATATCGAGGCGCGCACGGAGTGTAGCCGCCCGCGGAGGAGTCATGACGCATACCAAGCAGCGGGTTTTTGTCGCCGCGACCTACGACACCAAGGGCCACGAGGCCGAATACGTGGCGGATCTGCTCCGGCGCGAGGGGCTGGACGTGGTGTCGGTGGATGTCTCGACCTCGGGCGCGCCCAGCGCGGCGCAGGTCTCGGCGCAAGAGGTCGCGCGCAGCCATCCGGACGGCGCCGCGGCGGTTTTCACGGGTGACCGGGGCACTGCGATTGCGGCCATGGCGCTGGCGTTCGAGCGCTACGCCGCCGGCAACGCGGACATCGGCGCGCTGCTCGGTCTGGGCGGCTCGGGCGGCACGGCGCTCATTACGCCGGCCATGCGCGCGCTGCCCATTGGCACACCCAAAGTGATGGTGTCGACGATGGCGTCGGGCAACGTCGCGCCTTACGTGGGGCCGTCGGACATCGCGATGATGTACTCCGTGACCGACGTGGCGGGCCTGAACCGCATCTCGCGCCGCGTGCTGGCCAATGCGGCCGGTGCGATCGGCGGCGCATTCCGTCAGGCGTCGGCCGCGGCGGCTGACGACGGCCGTCCGGCAGTGGGCATCACCATGTTCGGCGTCACCACGGCCTGCGTGCAGCAGGTCACGCCGCTTCTGGAATCGCGCTTCGACTGCCTGGTGTTCCATGCCACGGGCACGGGCGGGCAGTCGATGGAAAAGCTGCTGGACAGCCGCTTGCTTGCAGGCGTGCTGGACTTGACCACCACTGAAGTCTGCGACCTGCTGTTCGGCGGCGTGCTGGCCTGCACAGATGACCGCTTCGGCGCGGTGGCGCGCACGGGCGCGCCGTATGTCGGATCGTGCGGCGCGCTGGACATGGTGAACTTCGGCGCAATGGACACCGTGCCCGAGCGCTACCGCAGCCGCCGCTTCTATCCCCACAACCCGCAGGTCACGCTGATGCGAACGACTGTCGAGGAAAACACGCGGCAGGGCGAATGGATCGCCGACCGGCTGAACCGTTGCGACGGCCCGGTGCGCTTCCTGATCCCCGAAGGCGGCGTGTCCGCGCTGGATGCGCCGGGCCAGGCGTTCTGGGATCCCGAGGCCGACGCGGCGCTGTTTGCCGCGCTGGAGGCCAACGTGCAGCAGACGGCCGACCGCCGCCTGATTCGCGTGCCTTGCCACATCAACGATCCGCTGTTTGCCAAGACGGCGGCCGACCACTTTCTTGAAATTGCCGCACATTGAAGGATTGCCGCCATGCCGCGTTTTGACCGTAACGAACTGCTGGACAAGTTTCGCGCCATGGTGCGCGCGCGCACGCCCATCGTCGGCGGGGGCGCGGGCACCGGGCTATCGGCCAAGTGCGAGGAAGCGGGCGGCATCGACCTCATCGTGATCTACAACTCGGGCCGCTACCGCATGGCCGGCCGCGGCTCGCTCGCCGGCCTGCTCGCCTATGGGAACGCCAACGAGATCGTCGTGGACATGGGCCGCGAAGTGCTGCCGGTGGTCAAGAAGACACCGGTGCTGGCCGGCGTGAACGGCACGGACCCATTCTGCGATTTCGACGTGTTCCTGGACGATCTGAAGCGCCAGGGTTTTGCCGGCGTGCAGAACTTTCCCACCGTCGGTCTCATCGACGGCAACTTCCGCGCCAATCTTGAAGAGACCGGCATGGGCTATGCGCTGGAAGTCGACATGATCCGCCTGGCGCACAAGAAGGGCATGCTGACGACGCCGTACGTCTTCAACGAGGACGATGCGGTGGCCATGGCGCGCGCGGGCGCGGACATCATCGTGGCTCACTTGGGGCTGACCACCGGCGGGTCCATTGGGGCGGAGACCGCGTTGACGCTGGATGATTGCGTGGGCGCCATCGACCGCATTGCCGAGGCCGCATTGGCGGTGCGTCCGGATATCATCGTGCTGTGTCATGGCGGCCCGATCGCCACGCCCGAGGACGCGGCGCACGTGCTGCGCGCGTGCAAGCATTGCCACGGGTTTTATGGCGCCAGTTCGATGGAGCGATTGCCCACCGAACAGGCGCTGACGGCCGCCACACGTGAATTCAAGAATCTGACCTTCTGATCTGCGTTGCCCCAGTTTCCAACCTGATTCCAAGCGCACTGCGTATAACGGAGCCCGTATGCCGCATACCGTACACATCACCGCTGTCGTCCACGCGTCGCTGGACAAGGTCTGGCCGCTGTTCCGCGATTTCAACGGCCTGGGCGGCTGGCATCCGGGCGTTGCAGAGAGCCGGCTGGAAGAGGGCGGCCGCCATGACGCGGTGGGCTCCGTGCGGCACCTCACGCTCAAGCCTTCCGGGTTTGTGCGTGAACAGCTTCTGATGCTGGACGATCCGAATACCGAGCTGCGGTATTCGATCATCGAGACCGACCTGCCGATGCGCGACTATGTCGCGGGTGTGTCGCTGCATCCGATCACCGAGGGCGGCGGAACGCTGGTGCAATGGTGGGCCGATTTCCGCGTCGAGGGTGCGGCGTTGAGTGATGTGGCTGCGGCGGTTGGACAGAACGTGTTTGCGGCGGGATTGGCGGCGTTGGATGAGAAGTTGCGGGCGAGTGTTTGACGGCCTCAGTTTTTTTGCCGCCCGCGCGCGGTGATGCGGCGGCAGCCTGCGGGCAGTTGCGCCGTGCGCAGGTAGTCGTGAATTGACGCGATCAATGCGTGTGCGGCCGGGCTCAGCGGATATTCCTTGTTGCGGATGATGCACAGCGTGCGCACCACCGTCGGCCGCGCCAGCAGCGCATAGGCCAGTCCCGGCTCCAGCACGCGTTGCGCGGCCAGCGCCGGCAGCAGCGCCACGCCCATGCCAGCCTTGACCAGCGCCGCTTGCGAGGTGGTGCTCGATGCTTCATAGAACGGCAACGCCGCCTCGATCGGCAGATCGGCGCGGGCGCGCAGCAGGGCCATGATGCCCGTTTCATCCACCACGCCCACCAGCTTGCGGCCGGCCAGGTCGGACCAGCGCATGGCGCCGTCGCGTCCCGGACGCAGGGTGGCGTCGACCTGGCGGTACAGCACGCCGAAGCGGTCTTCCAGCAAGGCGTCGAATTGCAGGCCGGGGGCGTCGGCCCAGCGGCTGGTCAGGCCGAAATCGACCTCGCGCGCGGCCACCTTGCGCTGGATGCGGCCGGAGTTGTCGTCGCTGAGATAAAGCCGCACCGCCGGATACTGTGCCGCGAACACGGCGGCCGCGGGTGCGATCAACTGCGTGATGGCCGACGGCGCGGCTGCGACGCCCACGCGTCCGCGTTCCAGCGCGCCAAAGCGCACCACGTCCTCGATCACGCCATCGAAATCCGCCAGCAGCCGCATGACGCGCGGCAGGAATTCCTCGCCGGCCGGCGTCAGCAGCACGCGCCGGCTGGTGCGCGCAAAAAGCTGCGTGCCCAGCGCGTCTTCCAGCTGGCGAACCAGGCTGGTGACGGACGATTGCGTCTGGAACAGGCGCTTGGCGGCATGCGTGAAGCTGGACTCCTGGGCCACGGCCAGAAAGGCGGTCAGGTGCTTCAAGGTGACGTGTTTGGGCAGGCGATGCATTTCAAAACGCGATAGATGGATCAATAAAAACAATTTTTCCAGATTGATCGCGCGGACGATACTAGGTCCTTCACCAAGGCAGGAACACCATGCAGGGGACTTTGGATCTGATCATCGAAGGCGGCTGGCTCATCGACGGGCTGGGCGGACCGCGGCGGCGCGCCGACGTGGGCGTGGCGGGCGAACGCATCGTGGCGATCGGCGACTTGTCAGGCACGGCGGCGGTGACTCGCGTGAACGCCGCCGGCAAGATCGTCGCGCCCGGCTTCATCGATGTACACGGTCACGACGATCTGATGTTCGTGGAAAAGCCCGACCTGGCGTGGAAGACCAGCCAGGGCATCACCTCGGTCGTGGTGGGCAATTGCGGCGTTAGCGGCGCGCCCGCGCCATTGCCGGGCAACACGGCGGCCGCGCTGGCGCTGCTGGGCGAGACGCCGCTTTTTGCCAGCATGGCGCACTATTTCGACGAGCTGCGTGAGCGTCAGCCCGTCATCAATGTGGCCGCGCTGGTTGGGCACGCGAACCTGCGCCTTGCCGCGATGCGCGATCCAACGGCGCAGCCCACGCCCGAAGAACAAGCCGCCATGCAGCAGATGCTGGCCGACGCGCTGGATGCGGGCGCCGTGGGCTTTAGCACCGGTCTGGCGTATCAGCCGGGCGGGGCGGCGCAGCCGCCCGAACTGGAGGGGCTGGCCCGCGTGGCGGCGGCGCGCGGCGCGATGCACACCAGCCATATCCGCAATGAGGGCGACGCGGTCGAGGCGGCCGTCGACGAGGTGCTGGCCATTGGCCGCAACACCGGCTGCGCCACCGTGCTGTCGCATCACAAGTGCATGATGCCGCGCAATTGGGGCAAAAGCGCCGTCACGCTAGCCAACATTGACCGCGCCCGGGCCGAGGGCGTGGACGTGGCGCTGGACATCTATCCGTATCCCGGCAGTTCCACCATTCTGATCCCGGAGCGCGCCGACACCATCGACGACATCCGCATCACGTGGTCGACGCCGCATCCCGAATGCAACGGCGAATACCTGAGCGACATCGCGGCGCGCTGGGGCTGCGACAAGACGACGGCAGCCGAACGCTTGTGCCCGGCCGGCGCGATCTATTTCGCGATGGACGAGAACGAGGTCCGCCGCATCTTTCAGCACGAGTGCTGCATGGTCGGATCCGACGGTCTGCCGAACGACGCGCATCCGCATCCCCGGTTGTGGGGCAGCTTCACGCGCGTGCTGGGCCGCTACGTACGCGAGGCCCAGCTCGTCACGCTGGAGGCGGCGGTGGCCAAGATGACCGCCTTGCCGGCCCGCGTCTTCGGGCTGGCGGACCGTGGCCAGATTGCCGTGGGCGCGTGGGCGGATATTGTCGTGTTCGATGCCGAGACGGTGATCGATCGCGCCACGTGGGAAGCGCCGACGCTTGCGTCTGCCGGCGTGGAACACGTGCTGGTCAATGGCACGCCCGTTTTTCCGGCCGCGGCAGGCACGCCGCGTCCCGGCCGGATTCTTTGCCGCGATCAGGCTGCGGCGAAGCCGCTTCATGACCACACGCTTTCATAACAACAGCCCTACCAGGAGACCCACCATCATGTTCCGCAAGACTTGCGCCGCCCTGGCGCTGGCCGCCGCGCTGCCGGCCGCCCACGCCGCCTTTCCCGACCGCCCCATCACGCTGATCGTGCCGTTCCCGGCGGGCGGCCCGACGGACATCGTCGGCCGCGTTGCCGCGGCCAAGGCGGGCGAGATTCTGGGCCAGCAGATTGTGGTGGAGAACCGCACGGGCGCCTCGGGCACCATCGGCATGACAGCCACCGCACGCGCCAAGCCGGACGGCTACACCGTGGGGCTGGCCACCGTCAGCACGCACGGCACGGCGCCTCACCTGTTTCCCAACCTGGCCTATGACCCGGTCAAGGATTTCACGCCCATCAGCAACCTGGTGACGAGTCCCAACATCCTCAGCGTGAATCCGAGCTTTCCGGCCAAGACGCTGGCCGAGTTCGTGACCCACGTGCGCGCCAATCCCGGCAAGGACGGTTACGCGAACGCGGGCGCGGGCGGGGTGAACGACCTGGGCATGATCTGGTTCCTGCAGATCATCGGCGGCAAGATGAACAGCATTTCGTATCGCGGTTCGGCCCCGGCGCTGACCGACACGGTGGGCGGCGTGGTGCCGGTGATCTTCGACAACTTCCCGTCGTCGCTGCCGTACGTCAAGAGCAATCACCTCAAGCCGTTGGCGATTACCGGGACGGCCCGTAATCCCCGTCTGCCAGATGTGCCGACGTTTGCCGAACAGGGCTACAAGGACTACGACGTGACGGCCTGGTACGGCGTGGTGGGTCCGGCCAACATGCCGGCCGACGTGCGCGACAAGCTGGCGGATGCCTTTGCCCGCGCGGTGCGCGATCCGGCGACGGCGGCAAAGATGGAGGAGACGGGCGCGTTCCCGCTGGGCAACACGCCGGCGCAGTTTGGCGAGCAGATCAGCACCGAACGTGATCGCTGGAAGACGGTGATCGAGCGGGCGCAGATCAAGCTGCAATAAAGAAGGGGTAAAAAGAAGGGGTAAACGCGGGCCGCAAGGGCGGCGCGTCTTCAGTACACGTCGCGCCGGTAGCGGCCGGCGTGCTGCAAGGCTTGCAGGCGATCCGCGCCCAGGATGTCCTGCAGTGCGGCATCCACACCGCCCGCCATGCCTTGCAGGCTGCCGCAGACATACACGGCGGCGCCGGCGTCCACCCAGGCGCGCACGGCGTCCGCCTGTTCGCGCAGGCAATGCTGCACATAGCGGCGCTCGGCCTGATCACGGGAAAACACCGTATCCACGCGCTCCAATGTGCCGTCTTGCCGCCACGCGTCGATCTCGTCACCGCAGAATCCGTCGCAGGCGGCATTGCGCTCGCCAAAGACCAGCCAGTTGCGGCGGTGGCCGGCGGCGCGGCGCGCTTTGATCAGCGCGCGCAAGCCCGCAATGCCGGTGCCATTGCCGATCAGGATCAGCGGCCGGTCGTCTGCGGGTGGATGGAAATTGCGGTTGGCACGCACACGCAGGGCGATCTCGTCGCCCGTCTGCGCGATGTGCGTTAGCCAGCCGCTGCCCAGGCCCAGCGCGCCGTCCGCGCCGCGCATCTGGCGCACCAGCAGCTGGATGGCGCCGTCTTCGGGCAGCGACGCGATGGAGTATTCGCGATGTGTCTGCAACGCGCCGCCCCGTTCGCGCCGGGGGCCGATTTCGGCGATGTCGCCCGCCTGCCATGCGGCCGCGCCGTCGTGCGGCGGCGTCAACGTCAGCAGGTAGCAAGGGCCGCCCTGGCTGCCGGGATTCAGCAGTGTCCGAGCGGCCAGGCGCCAGGTGTCGTAGACGGGCGCCTCCCAGTCAGGCAAATCGTTGCGGCCGGCCAGCAGGCCCAGGTGATGCTGCCAATGACGCAGTGCGGCCGCGTCGTCGTTGTCGACTTCGACCAGGTCGAAGAGCGGCGTCGCGCCTTGCGCGTGCAGCCAATCGTTCAATCGGTGGCCAAAGCCGCAGAACTGCGCGTATTCGCTGTCGCCCAGCGCCAGGACGGCATATTGCGCGCCGGCCAGCGCGGCGCCTTGAGACGTCTCTTGCATCTGGCCGGCAAAGGCCGCGGCCGCATCGGGCGGATCGCCCTCGCCGTAGGTGCTGACGACAAACAGCATGCGCCGGTAGGCGGCCAGGTGTTGAAGGTCCAGTTGATCCAGCGAGGCGACGCGTACGATCAATCCGCCAGCGCGAAGGGAGTCGGCGGTCTGCATGGCCAGCGACTCCGCATATCCTGTCTGGCTGGCGTAGGCCACCAGCAGGGCGTCTTCGGGCGCGGGTGCGTTGAGCGCCTGCAGCGCCAGCGCCTGTTGCGCATGCTGCCGGCGGGCGCGCTGCCAAGCCCACAGGCACAGCAGCAGCCAAGTCAGCACCACGCACGTTGCCGCGATCGCTCGGGTATGCAACATGGGCATTCAGGGCGCGAGGGCCAGGGCCTCGAACTGCGGCGTGTCGC
>CBHWAL010000166.1:0-8602 GCA_966111495.1 uncultured Achromobacter sp.
AGATGAAGTGCGCGATGAAGGACGCGGCGATCGTCGAGATCGCCAGGTACAGTCCCTTCACCCGCAACGACGGAATGCCGACCAGCAGCCCGCCTAGCATCGCCACGATGCCGCCCGCCAGCAGGTTGACGAGAACGGGCGTGCCCAAGTGCAGCTCCATCACCGCCACGGTGTACGCGCCCAGGCCCATGAACGCCGCCTGGCCCAAGCTGACCAGCCCGGTGTAGCCGGTCAGGATGTTCAGCCCCGTCGCGCTGGAGATGTTGATCGCGACCAGGCATGCCAGATAGAGCCAATAGGCGTTCGCCACGAAGGGAAACAGCACCAGCGAGGCTGCCAGCAGCGCCAGCCACACGTGCTGCGTGCGCGTGTCGAAGAGCGCCTCGTCGGCCAGATAAGTCTGCTTGGCGGTCGCGATGCGCATGGATCAAAGCCTCTCGATTTCACGGGTGCCGAACAGGCCATACGGCCTGGCCATCAGCACGACCACCAGCACGACAAACGTGGCCAGCAGCTTGTATTCACCGCCCAGATAGGCGCCGGCCCACGCTTCCAGCAGACCGATGAAGATGCCGCCGACCAGCGCGCCCGCAACGCTGTCCAGACCGCCCACGATCACCACCACCAGCACCGACAGCCCAAAGACGCCCATCGACGACGAGATGCCGCCAATCGCGCCCACGATCACGCCTGACACCGCGGCGATGGCGCCCGCCGCCACCCACGCCAGCGAAAACACACGCGGCACGTTGATGCCCATGGCATAGGCTGCGCCCTGATCCGACGCGGTCGCGCGCAGCGCCACCCCGCCGCGCCAATACCGGAACACCACCAGCACCAGCAGCGCCAGCACCACCGCCACCCAGAAGCCATAAAACACCTTGGGGGCCACGAACGCTTCGCCCACCATGACGGGCGCGCGCGGCATGAATTCCGGCAGGCGCCGCTGGTCCGCCGTCCAGATGAGTTCGACCGCGCCCACCAGAATCGACGCGAGGCCTACGGTGATCATGAAGACGGAGATCGGCGACTCGCCCAGCATCGGCCGTATCGTCAGGCGCTCGACGACGGCCCCCAGCGCCCCGGACACAACGACCGCGCCGACAATGGCCAGCCAGATGGGCCATTGCATGCCCGTCGCAAACGCGTAGAAGACGTACGCGCCCAGCATCAGAAATTCGCCGATGGCGATGTTGACCACGCGGGTCGCCTTGTACACGATCACGAACGCCAGCGCGGCCAGCGCATACAGGCCGCCGCTGCCCAGCCCGGCAAGCGACACCTCCAGCAGGAACAGCCAGTCCATCAGGCCGCCTCCCGCAGGCGCCGTCGCAGATCGCCCACGTCGCCCGCACCCAGATACGCCTTGATGACCTCGGGATCGGCCTGCACCTCTCCCGGCGTGCCGTGGGCGATCACCTGCCCGAAATTCAGCACCACGACGTGATCCGACAGATCCATCACCATGCCCATGTCGTGCTCCACCATCAGCACCGTCACGCCCCATTCGGAGCGCGCATCCAGGATGAAGCGCGCCATGTCGTCCGTCTCTTCGCGATTCATGCCGGCAACCGGCTCGTCCAGCATCAGCACCTTGGGCTGCATCGCCAGCGCGCGCGCCAGCTCCACACGCTTCTGCAACCCGTACGACAGCGCCGCGACCGGCGCGTGGCGGATATGGTCGATCTCCAGAAAGTCGATGATGCGTTCTTCAATATCGGCCCGCAGCGCCATTTCCTCGCGGCGCGCGCGGCCCAGGTAGAACAGCGCATCCAGCACGTTGGTGCGCAGATGCGCATGGCGGCCCAGCTTGATGTTGTCCAGCACCGTCATGCCGCGGAACAGCGCAATGTTCTGGAAACTGCGCGCCAGGCCAAGCCTGGCGCGTTCCGGCGCATGCACGCGTGTGATGTCGCGGCCCTCGAAGCGGATGCGCCCGGCGGCCGGTTTGTAGAAACCCGAGATCGTGTTGAACAGCGAGGTCTTGCCGGCGCCGTTCGGGCCGATGACCGTGGTGATGGAACCGGGCGCGACGCGAAAGCCCACGTTGGTGAGCGCCTTCACCCCGCCGAACGCCAGCGTCACCCCCTCGGCCTCCAGCAACGCAGGCCTGTCGGACTGATCCACCATTTGTCTCCCCGCTTTTGATGCGAAGTTTTTTTGCCGCCTGAGGCGGGCATTTTTTACGACGGTGAACCTGGCGACCCTGCGAGGCAGGTGATGCAACGAACCTGTCTTTACCTTCGCCAGTACAGCGCCGGAAAATCGTTCTATGCGTTACGCTAAGCGTGCTCAAACCCCAACCAAGCAAGCGCTCGGTTCAGACCATAGCATCGCAGTTTTTTGATCGACAGTTGGTATTTACCCGACAACGGAGACTCGCCATGAACCAGGAACCACCGGTGTTCCAGACGCTGGTGCTCGAGACTGACGGCGCCCTCGCCACCCTGACGCTGAACCGCGCGGACGCGCTCAATGCCATTGATGTCGCCATGGCTCGCGACCTGCTGCGGGCCGCCCAATGGCTCGACACGCGCGACTTTGTGAAGGTCGTGCTGTTGCGCGGCGCAGGCAAGGCATTCTGCGCGGGCGGGGACATCGGCATGTTCACGGGCGACACCGCGACGGTGCGCGCCACGCTGTCGGATCTCTTCACGCCGCTCAATGATTTCGTCACGCGCATTCCGCGCATGGACAAGGTCTGGCTCGCGCAGGTGCACGGCGTGGCGGCAGGCGCGGGCCTGTCACTGGTGCTGGCTTGCGACCTCGCCATCGCCGAGGCCGGCACGCGCTTCATGACGGCCTACCTGAAGCTCGGCGCCACGCCCGACGCCGGCATGACGCATGGGCTCATCCGCGCCGCCGGTCCCAAGCGCGCGCTGGATCTGCTGTTGCGGCACGACGCCTTCACCGCCGACGAGGCGCAGGCCTGGGGCATCATCACACGCACCGCACCCGCAGGCGAATTGGCGGCGTCGGCGCAGACTTATGCGCAGGACCTCGCCCGTCACGCGCCGCACGGCATCGCGGGCGCCAAGGCACTGCTGCGCAGCGCCGCGCACGCGCCGCTTGAAACGCAGCTTGCCGAAGAAACCGCACGCTTCCTGCAGTCAGCCGCGCGCGCCGACTTCGCGGAAGGCGTCGCGGCTTTCCGCGAAAAACGCCCTCCTCGTTTCACCGGCCAGTAGCACTAGCGCGTCTCGGCGACGCTGGCCCAGTCGGGCGCGCGCTTCTGTACGAACGCGTTCAAGCCTTCGCTCGCCTCCGGCGTAGCCGCGGCATTGCAGAACACCTCAACCGCCGTCGCCACCCGGCGCCGGTATTCGTTGTCGTTGCTGTACACGAATGCGCGCCGGCCCATCGCCAGAACTTGCGGAGGCTTTGCGGCCAGCGAACGCGCCAGCGCGCGCGCTTGATCCAGCAGCTCGGCCTCCGGCGCCACGCGCGTCACCAGGCCCATCGTGTGCGCCTCTTGCGCGTCGAAGGTGCGGCCCGTGAACAGCAGATCGAACGCCCGGTGCTTGCCGACGATGGCTGGCAGATGCACGTAATGAATGGCGGGCAGCACACCCACGTCGATCTCTGGATAGCCAAACGTCGCGGTATCCGCGGCCACGATCATGTCGCTGGAAATCGCGACCGTCATGCCGCCGCCGCGCACCGCGCCAGACACGACGGATATCGACGGCTTGGTCAGATTGAACTGCGCGTCGTACAGCTTGATGTAGAGCCGGGTCAGCAACTCACGCACGCGCGCCGGCGTGCTTTGCAGCAACTGCTTCATGTCCAGCCCCGCGCAGAACCGCCCTGGAAGGCCGCTCGCCAGCAGCACCGAGCGCACGGACGGATCCGCATTGGCCTCGTCCAGCGCACCGATCAGCGCATCCAGCACGTCCACATCCAGCGCGTTGACGGGCGCATGGCACAGATGGATCTCCGCGATGCCGTCGCGAACTTCATAACGCAAGGGACTCATTTCGCATCTCCGTATTTCGCATCTCCGTGTTTCGCATCTCCGTTCGAGGCGCGTTGCTGCACGCTGCCGTGGGCCAGCATCGCTGCGATCTCAGCGTCTTCAAAGCCCAGCTCCGCAAGAATCTCGCGGCTGTGCTCGCCGAGCATCGGCGCGGGCCGCGCAGCGACGCGCGGCTGACGGCTAAAACGCACGGGCAAGCCCACGTTACGCACTTCGCCCAGCACCGGATGCTCGCTCGTCACGATCAGTTCACGCGACGCGACCTGCGGATGCGCCAGCGCCTGGTCCAGCGTGTGAATGGCGGAACAGGCAATGCCCGCAGGCTTGAGCAATTCCAGCCATTGCGCCACCTTGCGCGTTTCGATGCAGGACTGCACCAGGGCAACCGTCGCATCAAAGTTGCGGACGCGTTCGGCGTTGGTCGCAAACGCCGGCGCAGTCACGTAGTCCTGCAACCCCGCCGCCGCGCAGAAGCGCTGCCACTGCGCGTCGTTGCCCACGCCCAGCATGAGGTCGCCATCGGATGCGCGAAAGGCCTGGTAAGGACACATGGCCGGATGCCCGGTGCCCATGCGACGCGGCACCTTTCCCGTGCGCCAATAGTTCTGCGCCATGTAGGACATCAGGCCCAGCGACGTATCCAGCAGCGACACGTCCAGATATTGCCCCTTGCCTGTCTGGCCGCGCTCCAGCAGCGCCGCCAGAATCCCGCTCAGCGCAAACGATCCCGTGCCCAGATCCACCGGCGAAAAGCTGGCGCGCGCGAAATTGCCGCCCGGATCGCCCATCGTGCTGATCATGCCGCTGAAGGCTTGCAGCATCACGTCGTATCCCGGCTCCTCGCCCATCGGACCGTCACGGCCATAGCCCGAGATCTCGCAGTAGACGAGGCGCGGATTGATGCGGGCGAGCGTCTCGTAGTCCACGCCCAGGCGCGCAGCCGTTTTGCCGCCAAAACCCTGCAGCACGACATCGGACTGCCCGGCCAGGCGATGCACCACTGCGCGCCCCGCCTCGGTCTTCAGGTCCACCGCCAAGCTGCGCTTGTTGTGATTGACGGCTAGAAAGGTCGCGGACTCGCCCGCATCCTGCGGCAGCCACGCCCGCGTATCGTCCCCGGTGCCCACCGGCTCGACCTTGATCACGCGCGCGCCCAGTTCGCCCAGATACTGCCCGCACAGCGGCCCCGCCAGCACCTTGCTCAGGTCCAGGACCGTGATGTTCTTCAATGGAGTCATGCGATGCCCGCCTGCTGTGTTCACTGTTCCGCCTTCAGCCCAATGGTGTTCGCAGCCTGCGTCCACTGCGCGGTTTCCTGCTTGAAAAAGTCATCCAGCTTGGCTGGCGTCACCTGAAACGCCTCCGCGCCCCGCTCCTGCATCGCCTTGCGATACGCGTCGCTGGCCACCACCTTGGCGACTGCGGCGCGCAGCTTCTGCACCACGTCGTCCGGCGTGCCGGCGGGCGTCTGCAACGAGAACCAGAACTTCAAATCCAGACTGGGGTAGCCCGCTTCTTTCAACGTCGGCACGTTCGGCAGCAGGGGCGAACGTTCGGCCGACGTGATAGCCAGCGCCCTCAACCGGCCGCCTTGCACCTGCCCGATGCTGGTGGACATGCTGTCGAACAGAAAATCGACCTGACCGCCGATCACGTCCGTCACCGCATTGGCGCTGCCCTTGTAGGCCACGCCCACGGCCTGGAAATCGGCCAGCTTCTGCAGCGATGCGCCATACACATGCGGCGAGCTGCCCGGGCCAAACGTCGCATAGCTCAGGCCATGCGGCGCGCTGCGCCCGCGCTCGACCAGCTCGGCCAGCGTATTGACGGGGGTGCGCTCGGGGTTCACGACCAGCAGGTTCGGCATGGCGCCCGTCGTGCCCACCGGCACATAGTCCTTCAGCGGATGCATTTTGGCGCTGGGATACATCAGCGGATTGATGGCCTGCATGGCCACCGTGTTGTGCATCAGCGTGTAGCCATCGGCCAGGCCATTGAGCACGCTCTGGTAGCCGACGTTGCCGCTTGCGCCCGGCTTGTTCTGCACGATGACCTGCTGGCCCAGTTCACGCGACAGCGGCTCGGCCACCAGGCGCGCAATGAAATCCGTCGGCCCGCCCGCTGAAAACGGCACAACCAGCGTAATGGGCTTGGTCGGCCACGCGTCCGCAAACGCGGGCGCGGACAGCGCCGAGCAAGCGAGGCAGGCAGCAAATAGTTTGTTGAGCGTCATGATGTCTCCTATGGTTCTTCTTGGATGACGCTCATTATCGGAAGCGGCTTGCTATATTAGAAATACCGTTTAAATATGCGGGCCATAACAAAAACATGATGGCCCGCCTCTTTCCGGAGCCCTTCATGTCCATGTCCATACGCGCGATGCAATGCTTTGTCGCGGTGGTGTCAACGGGTTCGATCAGCCGCGCCGCGGCGGCGCTGCATGTGGCCCAGCCGGCGCTCAGCTTGCAGATCCGCAACCTGGAGGAAGACCTGGGCGTCGTGCTGCTCCATCGCAGCGCCCGCGGCGTCACGCCCACCGCGGCGGGCACGCGCCTGTTGGCGCACGCGCGCGAAATTCTTGGCCGCATCGACGCGGCGCGCGCGGACGTGCGAGAAGACCTCAGCGCCCCGCGTGGGACGGTGTCGCTGGCCATGTCGATGTCCATGGCCAAGCTGCTGACGGTGCCGTTGCTGCGTTTCAGCCTCGCCCATTGGCCGGGTGTCTACTTGAAAATCATCGAATCCAGCACGGGCTATATCCCCGGCTTTGTCAGCTCGGGCCACGCCGATCTGGGGCTGACATTCAGCGATGAGGCGTCCGTCGATCTGCGTTTTCAGCATCTGATCGACGAGGAACTGGTGGTGGTTTCGCCGCCCGCGGCAACACGCGCTAAACACGCTAAACGCGCGCCATCGGTTCTGGCCGCACTGCCGTCCATCAGCCTGCGCGCCCTGTCCGCGTTGCCGCTGGTGCTGCCGGGCAATCCGCACAGCCTGCGCCGCTTGCTGGATCAATACCAGCAGCGCGAACAGGTTGAATTCCGCGTCATCGCCGAAGCCAACGCCATCCCGCAGCTTATCGAGCTGGCGCAGGCAGGCGTCGCCCATACGATCCTGTCGTTCGAAGCTGTGCGCCAGGAGGCCGAGCGCGGCCTTGTGCAACTGCGCCGGATCAGCCGTCCCCGGCTGACCCGGCCGGTATTCCTGTGCCGTTCGGATGTGCTGCCGCTGTCGATGGCGGCGGCCGCCGTAGCTGACCGTATCGCCCGCATCATCACGGACGCGGGGCCTGCCGCGGCGCGCGCGTAGCGCTCAGACGATCCGCTTTTCGACCGCCTGCGCCCAGCGCCGCGCGACCGTGGGCGACGTCGCGCACGTGGCCGAGTCGGTCACCACGCGCACCGCCCGCTCCAGCAACTGGATGTCGGCCTCGTGCTGGCGTGCGACGTGGGGGTCCTCAAAGAAGATGACGCGCTGGCACTGATGCTCGAGCACCAGCTCCGCGATCTGCGCATCGCCGCCCAGCGGCCCGCTCAGGTAGCGATGCACCCACGGCGTGTCCTTGGGCCAGCCGCGCGACCAGGCCAGCTCATTCAACCGGCCGCCCGTCGTGCCGGTGGCCACACGCCGCGCAAAGCGCGACAGCACATCGAAGTGCTCGCTGGCAAACGCCACCATTTCGTCCTTGAGCGCATCGTGGGCGATCATCGCCAGCGTCTGACCCGAGAAATTGAAGTGGCGCGACGCCGAGACGTCGGGCGCCAGCCCTGCGTGGATGCGTTCAACTTCCATCCATTCGATGGCGCCCGCCAGCGTCGAGATGAACGGACGACCGTGCGTGATGCACTGCCGCTTGAGCGCAAGCGCTTCGGGAAAAATCGACGACGGGTCGACGGGATCGATCAGGTAGATCGCGCCGTCAAACGGCGCCTGGCCGTCGCGTCCTTCGGTCACGCGCGCCACGAGCTTCATCAGGCCGCCCTCGCGGCCATAGGGATAGCGGATCAGGCCGGGATAGCTCTGCAGCATGCCTTCGCGCACAATCGCATCATGGGTGCGCCCCACCGTGTGCAACTGCACACCCAGCTCGCGGATGGTGGACGAGCACGCGCGCAGCCAGGTGAACAAGGCAGCGTCGGGGGTTTCGTGGTGCAGACGATTGGCGGCCAGGCCAAAACGCAATTGGGCAGCGGGCATCGGTAGACTCGGCTGGAAAGGGAC
Organism: uncultured Achromobacter sp.; assembly: GCA_966111495.1. Classification (GTDB taxonomy): domain Bacteria; phylum Pseudomonadota; class Gammaproteobacteria; order Burkholderiales; family Burkholderiaceae_B; genus Achromobacter. The sequence continues at coordinate 8,198 of CBHWAL010000166.1, forward strand.
AACAAACGAATCCCCGATGATACCGTGGCCCGCGCGACGCGAGCATATCAGACGCGAGACTGCGCACGAGCCCGTCCGCAGCCTGGCGGCGGCTCCCAAAAAAAACGCTCCCAACAGGGAGCGTCTTGTACAGCCACGATCATTCGGCCTCTTCGATCCAGGCCATCTGAATGGCCTCCAGAATCTTCTCGCCGCTGTGGGCGGGATCGTCGCTGAAGCCCGGCAAGGCAATGACCCACTCGCGCAGCTGCGTGAAGCGCAGCTCCTTCGGGTCGACGTCAGGGTGCGCGTCGTACAGCGCGGCCGCAATCTCGTAGGTGTCGGTCCACTTCATCAATGGCCCTCTTTGGCGTGATTGATCGTGTACTTGGGAATCTCGACCGTCAGGTCAGCGTCAGTCACCAG
>CBHWAL010000167.1:0-8571 GCA_966111495.1 uncultured Achromobacter sp.
CGACGCGCGCGCCATCCTGGCCAGCGCGGACCGCGCCGTCGATATGGCAAGGCGGCTGGGCCGCGGCGAACGCGGCGCCATCACGGTCGGCTTTACGGCATCGGCCGTATTCCACCCCTATCTGCCCCGCGCCATCCGCGCCTTCCGCGACCGCTATCCGGACGTGCGCATCACCCTGACCGAAAGCAATACCGTCACGCTGCTGCGCGGGCTGCGCAACGGCGAGGTGGATGTCGCCTTCGTGCGCCCGCCCTACGTGCTGGACGCCGAATTCGAATCCGAGCGCGTGCTGGACGAGCCGATGCTGATCGCCCTGCCGCCCGGCCATCCGCTCAGCCGCAAGCGCGCCATCCCCATCGCGGCGTTGGCCGAGGAGGACTTTGTCCTCTATCCCCGGCCCATCGGCGCGGGTCTGTACGACGCCATCCAGTCCGCCTGCCAGCGTGCCGGATTTGCGCCGCGCGTCATCCAGGAGGCGCCGCAGATGGCGTCCATCGTCAGCCTGGTGGCGGCGGGCGTGGGCATTTCCATCGTGCCGGCCGCCATGCGGCACATGGGCGCGCAAGGCATCGAGTACCGGCCCATCAAGGGCGATGCACCGCACGCGCTGCTGGACATGGCCTACCGCCGCCATGACCGATCGGTGGCCGCGGAAAACGCCGTCGGCATGCTGCGCCGGCTGGCGCATCCCGAACGCGAGTGAGCACAGCGGCAGGCCGTATCCGTCTGTCGCGTTTGTCATTTTCTGTAAACCGTCCGGGAAGCGCCGGGGATAGACTCTCGCGCTTGCCGGCGATGCGTCCCCGTGGGAGACGCGTTAACAGCCGCGCTCAACTTTATAAAGGTGCTCCCGTGAGACGTACCCTTCTGGCTCTGGCTTTTGCAACGATCCCCGGACTGGCTGCCGCTGCCGCGCTGCCCTCCTCTATCGGCGCCGTCACCGTCTACCAGGACCGCGCCGTCGTCACCCGCGCCGCCAGCACCGAGCTCGCCGCGGGCGAACACGAGCTGGTGCTGGAAAACCTGCCGGCGTCGCTGCAGGAAAACTCATTGCAGGTGTCCGCCAAGAGCACCGGCCAGGCCACGCTGCTTGACGTCAAGGTCAGCGATGTCTATCAGGCCGCGACCGCCAACGAACGCGTGCGGCAGATCGAGGCGCAGATCGACAAACTGGCTAGCCGCCAGGCCGCGCTGGACGACGAAGCGGCGGTGCTGGACAACCAGCGCGAACTCATCCTGATGATGCAGCGCGGGGCCACGGAACCGGCCAAGGACGGCGCCCGTCTGACGCTGGACGAACTGAAGGCGATCCAGACGCTCAGCGCCGACTCGCTGGCCACCACGCTGGCCGGCCTGCGGCGCGTGGCCGAACAGAAGACCGAGCTGGAGCGCGAAATGACGGCGCTGCAGACGCAGCTTGGCCTGGTGCGCGGCGAATCGGGCCGCCGCACCAAGACCGTCACGTTGCGAGTCAACATGGCGCGTGCGGGCAAGCTGGATCTGGCGCTGTCGTATGCGGTGGCCGGCGCGCGGTGGACTCCTGCCTACGACGCGCGCCTGCGCCCGGCGGATCGCAATGTGGATCTGGGCTATTTCGGCGTCATCCGCCAGAACACGGGCGAAGACTGGAAGAACGTGAAGCTGACGCTGTCCACCGCCCGGCCGTCGCTGGGCGGCGGCGCGCCCACGCTGCGCCCGTGGATCATCGACGTGGCCGCGCCGCCCCCGCCGCCCCGGCCCGTCGCCGCGCCCGCCCCCGCCGCCGTGCAGGCCGAGATGCATGCCAAACGCGCACCGCGCGCCAGCGCGATGGAAGACAGCGCCGTGCTGCCCGAGCCGGAGCCCGAACTCATCGAGGTCTCGACCGCCCAGGTCCAGAACGCCGCGACCAGCGCATCGTTCCAGATCAAGAATCCCGCCACGCTGCTGTCGGACAACACCACGCAGCGCGTCGCCATTGCCACGGCCAAGCTGCCCGCCGCCTTGCAATACCAATCCACCCCGGGTCTGCGCGAAACCGTCTACCTGACGGCACAGGCCAGCAACAACACCGACTTTCCCTTCCTGGCGGGCCCGCTCAACACCTTCCTGGACGATGCCTTCGTGGCGTCGGGCGCTATGAAGGCGGTGATGCCCGGCGAAAAGCTGGAGCTGGCCCTCGGCGCCGACGATGGCATCTCCATCAAGCGCCAACTGGTGAATCGCTACACCGAAAGCACCGGATTTTCGGGCAGCGGCAAGCGCGTCACCTACGAATACAAGATCACCGTCAAGAACAACAAGGCCACGAAGGAACAGGTGTCCTTCGCGGACCGCCTGCCCATCTCGCGCAACGAGAAGATCGTGGTCAAGCTGCTGTCGCCGTCCGAACGCGACATCAAGCGCGAAGAAGACGGCAAGCTGGTGTGGGATTGGGAGCTGGAGCCCGGCAAGTCGCGCGAGACCGTGCTGAAGTTTTCGGTCGACTATCCGGGCGACATCGCCGTGTTCGGTCTGTGACGTTCAACCCATGACCCTCAGTGCGTGCGGCAGAACTCGATGAACGCATCGGGTTCCAGGGGCACGGAAATCCCGTAGCCCTGCGCCACATCGCAACCAAGTTCGCTCAGGAGCTGCACGTCGCGCTCCTGCTCGACGCCTTCGGCCACCACGCGCCGGCCCAGCACCCGCCCCATTTCAATCGCGGCCGCCACGACGGCGCGCGAGGCGGGCTCGCGGTGCATATGCACGATGAAGTCGCGGTCAATCTTCAACTCGTTGAACGGCATGGCGGAAAACAGGCGCATCGACGCGATGCCCGCGCCGAAATCGTCCATTGCCAACTCAAAGCCCCGGACCCGCAAAAGATTCAGTGTCGACGACAGTGCCAGCCAGTCGTTCACTGGCTCGTCCTCCGTCAGCTCAACCTTGATCAGCCGGGCCGGCAACCCTGCCTGCCCCACCTTCTGCTCCAGCAGGCCGGGCAGGTCGCGCGAGCACAGCGTGGACGCCGAGGCGTTGATGGCAATCGGCACGGCGATGTCCAGGTCCTGCATCTGGCGCAGCACGCTCAGCACGCGGTCGGTGACCCGGCTGAACAGCATGCGGTCCATGCCCAGCCGATGCGCCGCCGGCACGAAGTCGGCTGCGGAGATGGCGCCCAGCTTGGGGTCGATCCAGCGCGACAGCGCCTCGGCCGCGACCACGCGCCCGGTCGAGAGGCTGATCTGCGGTTGCAGCACCACGCTCATGCCGTTGCCGGAAAGCAGCGCCTGGCTCAGCGCCGCTTCCATGACCTCGCGGCGCACGGATTTGGGTTTATCCGGCGACGCGGATTCGTCGTCGATGCTGTGCAGCGCATTCTTGATGGCCTGCTGCATCGCCAGGCGCGACACGGGCTTGGACAGCGCCTGCGCCGACGGGCAGCCGGCCTGCAGGGCCAGCCGGACATGCGACTGCAGCAGCTCGTCGCTGAGGCTGCTGATCCAGATGATCGGCGGCATGCTCTTCAGCCGACCCGCATCCACGAGCCGGCGCAGGTCGTTGGGCAGGCGCGTGCCGTCGCCTTCGCCCATCACGATGTCGCTGATCAGCACGTCGTGGTATTGACGCGTGATCGCGCCGACCGCCTCGATGCTGCTTCCCAGGCCCGCCACGCGGCGGTACCCCAACGCCAGCAGCATGTTCTGCAGGTAGGCGCGTTCGACAGGGTGATCTTCCACGAGAAGAATCCGTCGGGACGCTCCGGCATCGGGTTTTGGCATTGCTGACCGTCCTGGACCTGTACACACGGAAAGAAGCCGCACACGGCCCCCGCCTGCGCCTGCCGCGAGCCGGTTGCGCCGGCCAACTGAGAGCGTGAATCAATGCTAAGGCATCCACGCGAAACATGTCTTTATCGATAACGGGTTAATTCGCTTGCCGAGGCCACCCATCCGCCTCCACCGTCCGCGGGTGCGATAATGGCGGACTTTCCCGCATCTACCGGCACGGAGCTTCCCTTGACCCGCATTGACGACCCCCTGCACGACCGCGAGGTCGGCGCCGCCGACGCCACCCAGGACAACACGCGCACCGACGACACCCGCATCAGCGCCGTGCGCCCGCTGATTTCACCCGCGCTGCTGCAGGATGAACTGCCCGTGTCAGCCGACATCCAGAACCTCGTCGAGCAAAGCCGCGCGCAGATCGCCGACGTGCTGCATGGCCGCGACGACCGGCTGGTGCTTGTGGTGGGCCCGTGCTCCATTCACGACCACGCGCAAGCGATGGAATACGCGCGCAAGCTGCGCATCGCCGCCGACGAGCACAAGAAGGACCTGCTGATCGTCATGCGCGTGTACTTCGAGAAGCCCCGCACCACCGTCGGCTGGAAGGGCTATATCAACGACCCGCGCCTGGACGGCAGTTTCCGTATCAACGAAGGCCTGCGCCGCGCTCGCGAACTGCTGCTCGACATCGGCGGCCTGGGTCTGCCCATCGCCACGGAATTCCTCGACCTGCTCAGCCCGCAGTACATCGCCGATCTGATCGCGTGGGGCGCCATCGGCGCGCGCACCACGGAAAGCCCCAGCCATCGCCAGCTGAGCTCCGGCCTGAGCTGCCCGCTCGGCTTCAAGAACGGCACCGACGGCGGCGTGCAGATCGCTGCCGACGCGATGGTCGCCGCCAGCGCCAAGCATGCGTTCATGGGCATGACCAAGATGGGCATGGCGGCCATCTTCGAAACCCGCGGCAACCAGGACACCCACGTGATCCTGCGCGGCGGCAAGCAAGGCCCTAACTACGACGCCGCCAGCGTGCAAGCCTGTTGCGACGCCCTGCGCAAGGCCGGCCAGCGCGAACAGGTCATGATCGACTGCTCGCATGCCAACTCCAACAAGTCTCACCTGCGCCAGATCGACGTCGCCAACGACATCGCCGCCCAGCTGGCCCAAGGCGACAGCCGCATTACGGGCGTCATGATCGAAAGTCATCTTGAAGAAGGCCGCCAGGACCTCAAGCCCGGCGAGCCGCTGCGTCACGGCGTCTCCATCACCGACGCCTGCCTGGGCTGGACGCAGACCGAGCCCGTGCTTGCCGCCCTGGCCCTGGCCGTGCGCCAGCGCCGCGAAAAGCGGGCCATGCGCGGCTGATTGCCCGGGGCGGACGCCGCTAGCGCCAGTTGTTACAACACACACATGAAACAATTGGTATCATGCGCGTCTTCGGGGGGCGTTCCGCCCCCTCCCCCGCTTCTTTTCGTTCAGGTATGGATCGTTCTCGCCTTGTAGGGGCCGCGCCGGCCCAGTCCGCCCCCGTGCGGCACAGCATTTTCATTTACACCGAAGAACAACGCGGCAACCAGATGGTCGAGTCGCGCGTGATCGGCATGATGTCCGACGTGTCCGGGTCGGAAAAACTCATCGTCGTGGAAGACCCCTTTCACAGCCTGAAGTACGTCTACCGTATCGACCACGAAAGCAACAACCTGGACGCGGCCGCCATCACCGAGATCGACGAGTCGCTGTTCAACGGCAAGTCCTCGATCGAAATCAACGCCATGTCGTACCGGCTGGGCACCGCGGAGAACGCCGCCAAGCTGCTGCGTGGCAAGACGCGATGGATCCAGGACAAGGGTTCGGTGCTGTCAGTGCTGCTGCAAAATGCTGCTGCGCGCAAAACGCGCTTTGCGACGGCCCGGATTGAACGCGATCGGATGCGCAAAGTGCCCGATGGCGTGCCGGTGGAATTACTCCCTTCGTAGCTGGGACGGTATCCGGGATGATTTTTCTTATCCACAGAATTTGTGGATAAGAAAAACCCAAACGCCCGGCTGATGGCCTTTCGGGCGATGCGCACCGGGCTGCGCAATTTTTGACCATTCGATTTTTGCCTGCCGCCTGGATCGCATCCTTTGATCCATGCCGCGCCGCCGCATCGGCGGGGATGATATTCTGCGCGCACGCAGGCTGAAGACGCTCACCGTCGTCTCCCGATTTTCCGCGCGAACGCGGCCCTCAAAGAATTCACAGCATGACGAGAACACACCTGTTCGCCCAAGGACCGCGAGAGCGCGCCGCGCCGTGACGATCATCGTCGTCGACGACCACGGGGATTGGCGCGATTCCATCGCAGAGTACATTCAGGACCTGGGCCTGGACAAAGCCATCCTCACCGCGGGCTCGCTGGCCGAGCTGGACAAGCTGTTGCTCACTGTCACGCCCGCGATCCTCGTGCTGGACGCCATGCTGCCGGACGGCGACGGACTCGCGCGCGTGTCGCATCTGCGCACCACCTATCCGTCGATGGGCATCATCATGCTCACCGGGCGGCTCCTGAGCGAAGACAAGGTGTCGGGCCTGAGCCTGGGCGCCGACCACTACCTGACCAAGCCCGTCAACCTGGCCGAACTGGGCGCCACGCTGGTGGCCCTGTCGCGGCGCTTGCGCGTCGTGCCGGCGCCCCGCGCCGAGGACGCGCAATCGGACGCCTGGTGTTTCGACCCCGCGCGCCGCACGCTGACTTCGCCCGGCCAGGTCAGCGTCGACATCACCGATACCGAAAGCCGCCTGATCGGCGCGCTGATCCAGGCGGCGCCCCTGCCGCTGTCACGTGCCCGCCTCGTTGAAGCCCTGGGCGCCAGCGCCGAGGCCTACGACACGCACCGGCTCGACGCCCACATGCACCGGCTGCGGCGCAAGCTGCGCGAGCTGGCCGGCGGCGACCTGGGCATACGCACCGTCTATGGCGTGGGCTACGTATGCACCACGCCCGTCACCATTGTTGGCAGCTTGCCCAAACTCTGAGAACCGCCCGCATGAATGCGCCCATCCGCCCCCGCCGTTCCGTTCTCTACATGCCCGGCGCCAACGCGCGCGCGCTGGACAAGGCGCGCACGCTCGATGCGGACGCCCTGATCCTCGACCTGGAAGACGCCGTGGCGCCCGACGCCAAGGCGCAGGCCCGCGCCCAGGTCGCCGCCACGCTGCGCGAAGGCGGCTACGGACGGCGCGAGTGCATCGTGCGCGTCAACGCCTTGGACACGCCCTGGGGACTGGACGACGTGCGCGCCATCGCACAGGCCGGCGCCGATGCCGTGCTGCTGCCCAAGGTCGAGACCCCGGCCCAGTTGGCAGCGCTGGCGCAGGCGCTGGATGCGGCCGGCGCGCCCGCGGACCTGCCGCTGTGGGCCATGGCGGAAACGCCCATGGGCTTTCTGCGGCTCGATGCCATCGCCGGGGGCCACGCACGTCTGGCCGCCATCGTCGTGGGCACGTCGGACCTTGTAAAGGACCTGCATGCCCGCCACACGTCCTCGCGCAATGAGTCGCTGCTGGCGCGCTCGCTGGCCGTGATGGCGGCGCGGGCGCACGGCCTGGCTGTGCTGGACGGCGTGCATCTGGACCTGAACGATGACGCGGGCCTGCAGGACACCTGCCGGCAAGGACGCGACCAGGGCTTCGATGGCAAGACGCTGATCCATCCGCGCCAGATCGCCGCCGCGAATGCGGCCTTTGCGCCGACGCCTGAAGAACTCGATACGGCGCGCAAGCGCCTGGACGCGTGGAAAGCCGCGCAGGCCGAGGGCAAGGGCGTGGCAGTGGTCGACGGGGCATTGGTGGAAAACCTGCACGCGAGCGAGGCCGAACGCGTGCTGGCGCTGGCTGCGGCGATTCAAGCGCCGTAGGGAGGCGCCGGGTGGGGTCCGGCCGACGCGGCTCGGCTGGACCTTCCCGGCCGGACCTCCGCGGCCGGACCTTCCCGGCCGGGTACAATCCCCCCCTTCGTTCGGATTGGGTTCGCTTTCATCCGATCCTCCTTCGCGCCGGCGCGCACGTTGCGCGCGCCATCCCGCCCCGGTTACCGCTTTCCCGCACCGCGCCCTTCGCGGGTGCCTTGCCGCGCGCGCACCGCGCCATCCAGCCCTACATCCATGATCCGTTTCCAACAAGTTTCACTCATGCGCGGCGTCAAGCCGTTGCTCGACAAGGTCGACCTGCTTCTGAATCCCGGCGACAAGATCGGCCTCATCGGCGCCAATGGCGCGGGCAAGTCGAGTCTGTTCGGTCTCTTGCGCGGCACGCTGCACGCCGACCAGGGCGACCTCGACTACCCCGCGGCCTGGCGAGTGGCTCACGTCGCGCAGGAAACGCCCGCGCTTGACCGCCCTGCCATCGAGTACGCCATTGACGGCGACACCACGCTGCGCAAGCTGGAAGCAGAACTGGCCGCGTTGGAAGCCGAGCCGGAAAGCGCCGAGAACGGTCTGCGGATGGGCGACATCTATGCCGCGCTGGCCGACGCCGATGCCTACACGGTCCACTCGCGCGCCGAGCAGCTCTTGACCGGCCTGGGCTTCACGCAGGCGCAGATGCACCTGCCGCTCACCAGCTTTTCGGGCGGCTGGCGCATGCGCCTGAACCTCGCGCAAGCGCTGATGTGTCCGTCCGATCTGCTGTTGCTGGACGAACCCACCAACCACTTGGACCTGGACGCGATCATCTGGCTGGAAGACTGGCTCAAGCGCTATCCAGGCACGCTCATCGTCATCTCGCATGACCGCGATTTCCTGGACGGCGTGGTCAACGTGATCGTCCACATCGACGAGCG
>CBHWAL010000168.1:0-8542 GCA_966111495.1 uncultured Achromobacter sp.
AACCACTCTAACGACCCAGACCCCAGATACGTCGCACAGGTGTGGGAGTACATCCGGCAGTTTATGGAAGAAGGCCCCGACAGGTTGCCGGCGCCAGGCGAACCCAACTGGTGGTACGCCCCGCTCCACCTTATCTGCATGAGCCCCGCCGAAGCCTGGCGCCACTACGCGCCTTGGCGCACGGGCGAACCGGGCGAAATGCAAGGCAAGAAGAATTGGCTCCTGCCGATGTGGTTCGTGCTCTTTCCCTACAACATGCTCTCCGCGTTGTGCTGGTACGCGGTGTGCCGAGTCTTCAACGTCCGCGGTGCGCCGCCACCGCCGGAAGCGCTTGGGCGCTAGGACATTCCGCGCATTGCATGGCGCCTTTCAAGCACCACACAGACGGCAAGTAATCGCTACGCCCTCCGAGCCAAACACCGCAACGCCACCCGATATCCTACAAACACATAAAACCCCGAAGAATTCATCACCAGCCAGGCGCCCAATCCGCCAAGCACTGCAACCACGGGCCCGACGGCCCTGACGTCGCCCTGCGTCCAGGCGATCCCTCCGAAGCCACCCACAACGATCAACCCGATACAGACTCGCTTCAACAGCACCACCCCCTGCACCCGTCCCGCCATCATCAGCACCATCCCGATAGACAGCGCGAGCGCGGTTCCCGCGCACACCGCCACCAGCGCGAATGCCGCCATTGCCGGGCCGACGAATCGCAGCAGCAGGCTCAGCAGCTCGATGCCGACGCCCAATCCGCCCGCCATCACCAACACGGACAGCACCAGCGGCGACCACGTTCCCGGCGGCGCGCTGCCCTCTTCCGTTTCCATTTCCGCCACGAACCGGTGCATCGACGCGGCCGTCCCTGGATCCTTGCCTGCATTCAGCGCCGCTTCCAGCCTCTGGCACTGTTCGATCAGGGCATTCAGGCCGGAGGCGGGCGCGGGTGTCATAGCCGGGTTACTCCCGGCGCGTGCTCGGCCACGGTGTTTCGTAGCGCCGCCATCGCCTCCTGGACCGCCACCGGCCGGAATGCATCCTCGCGCCAGTACATCGCGACCGAGCCGAACCCTGATAGCCGCACGGGGATGATGCGCATCGCCCGCATCTGCGAAAACCGCAGCGCGGCACGGTGCGACGCGACGCCAATCATGTCGCTGTTGTTGATGAGAGTCAGGTTGACCGTCACCGAGTTCGACTCCACGTGGTCGGGTGGCGGCGCCTGTCCTGCTGCTGCGAGGGCGGCGTCTACCGCGTTGCGGATGGGCGTGCCTTTGGGCCACAGGATCCAGCGATAGGAGAGCAGGTCCTGCCAGCTTGGCTGCTCCACCGCGAATAGCGGATGACGGGGCCGCGCCACGAGGTGAATGGGCTCCAGATAAAGCGCCTCGAAGCGGATGGCCGGGTCGTGATGCTCGGGCGCCGAGCGTCCCACGACGATGTCCAGGTCTCCTTGCGCCAGTTGCGCCAGCAGGCGATCTGTCGTGCCCTCCACCAGCTTGACGCGCGCCTGCGGCATGCGCTCAAGCAGCTTCATGACCGCCAGCGGCACGGTGTCGGATGCCGACGCGCCGGATGCCCCGATCACCACGCGTCCGCCGCCGCCCTCGCGCAGCGCTGCCATGTCGGCGCTGGCGCGATCCAGTTGTGATTCCACGCGCTGAGCATGCGCGATCAGCACGTCGCCGTGCGGCGTGGGGCGCAGGCCGCGCGCGTGCCGCTCGAAGAGCGGCAGTCCAATATCGTCTTCCAGATCCTTCAGCCATTTCGACAGACCCGGCTGCGTCGTGTTGAGCATGGCGGCCGAGTGGCTGATGTTGCGGGTCTGGGCCAGGCTGAGCAGCATCTTCAGGTTGCGCAGCCGCAGGCGGTGGGTCCAGTCCATGCAGGCCCTCTTGGTGGGAGTTTTGTCTCGTATGTATATGGTTATTGGTATGGATAATAAGATAATTTCATTTCAAACCGCATAGCTCCTTCTCGCATAATCGTCTCCATATCAGGACCAGCCGCGAACCCACGCGGCGGCCGCCCGTAGAAGCCGGCATTAGCCGGACATACAGGAGACAACCATGCACGACGGTCAACCCACCGGCGCGGATAGCGCTGCCTCGGAGCGCGCCCTCTATTACGCGCGCATCGCCAAGAAACACATGGCGCCCCTGTGGGAGTCGCTGCACAATCTGGTGCCGCGCCAGCCCGCGCCGCGCTGCGTACCGGCCCTTTGGAAATACGACGACGTGCGCGACGACGTCATGGCGTCGGGGTCTCTGATCACGGCGGAAGAGGCCGTGCGCCGGGTGCTCATCCTGGAAAACCCTGGCCTGCCGGGCCAGGCCAGCATCACGCAGAGCCTGTACGCGGGTCTGCAACTCATCCTTCCCGGCGAGATCGCGCCGAGCCATCGCCACACGCAATCGGCCCTGCGCTTCATCGTGGAAGGCCGCGGCGCCTACACCGCCGTCAATGGCGAGCGCACGACGATGCACCCGGGCGACTTCATCATCACGCCGTCGTGGACCTGGCATGACCACGGCAATGCGGAAACCGTCGAAGGCGGCGAGCCGGTGGTCTGGCTGGATGGCCTGGATATTCCGCTGCTTCGCTTTCTGGACGCGGGCTTTGCGGAAAACTACCCGTCCGCCACGCAGCCCGTCACGCGCCCCGAGGGCGACAGCATGGCGCGCTTTGGCCACAACATGGCGCCCGTGCGGCATCAGGTCTCCAGCGGCACTTCGCCGATCTTCAACTATCCCTACGAACGCAGCCGCGAAGCGCTGGATGCGCTTTACCGGCACGGTGAGCTCGACCCGTGGGACGGCGTGAAGCTGCGCTACCTGAATCCGGCCACGGGCGGCTATCCCATGCCAACGATGGCGACCTTCATGCAGTTCCTGCCGGCGGGTTTCCAGGGCAAGACCACGCGCACAACCGACTCGACGGTCTACAGCGTCGTCGAGGGCCGGGGCACCGCGCGCATCGGCGACCAGGAATTCCATTTTGGTCCGCGCGATGTTTTCGTCGCGCCGTCGTGGATGCCGGTACAACTTGCTGCGCTGGAAGACGCCACGCTCTTCAGTTATTCCGACCGCCCAGTGCAGGACGCGCTGGGCCTATGGCGCGAAGAGCGCGTCGGCTGACCCGCGCGCCCGCCTCGATTTCCCGAATTTCCATCCCGACTTCAAAGGGTGATCCATGTCGTTTGTCTTTGCTCCCCCTGCCCCTGTCGCCGTGCCCATCGCCGGCAGCCAGGACCGCTTTCCCGTGCGCCGCGTCTACTGCGTCGGCCGTAACTACGCCGCCCATGCGCGCGAGATGGGCTTTGACCCTGATCGCGAGCCGCCGTTCTTCTTCTGCAAGCCGGCCGACGCCGTGGTGCCGGTCGCCGAAGGCAGCACGCTGTCTCTGCCCTACTCGCCCGAGACGTCGAACCTGCATTACGAGATCGAGCTGGTCGCGGCCATCGGCAAGGGCGGCGCCAACATCGCCGTCGATGAGGCCCTGCAGCACGTCTGGGGGTATGCCGTCGGCCTGGACATGACGCGCCGCGATCTGCAGATGAAGATGCGCGAAGCGGGTCGGCCGTGGGAACTGGGCAAGGCTTTTGACCAGAGCGCGCCCATCGGCCCGCTGCATCCCGCCCAATCCGTCAAAGACATTGGGAAGGCCAGCATCTGGCTGCAGGTCAACGGCGCGGACAAGCAGCGCAGCGACGTCGGCAAGCTGATCTGGTCCATCGCCGAGACCATTGCGTACCTCTCCAAATACTTCCGCCTGGAAGCCGGCGACCTGATTTACACCGGCACGCCCGAAGGCGTTGGGCCAGTAGTGCGCGGCGACAGGATGGTCGGCGGCGTGGACGGGTTGGGCACGCTCAGCGTGCAGATGGCATAAGGCCGGGAGACTTGCATGCAACTTCACAACTTCTTCAACAGCTCCACCTCCTACCGCGTGCGCATTGCGCTTGCGCTTAAGGGCCTGACCTATGAGTACCTGCCCGTGAACCTGCGCAAGCAGGAGCAGCGGGCGCCGGACTACGTGGCGCGTAATCCGTCGGCCGGCGTGCCGCTGCTGGTTGATGGCGAGGTGGCGCTTTCGCAGTCGCTCGCCATCATCGACTACCTGGACGCCACGCATCCGGAACCGCAACTGATCCCAGCCGACGCGCTGGCGCGCGCCCGCGTGCTGGAGCTGTCCCATGCTATCTCTTGCGACATCCATCCGGTCAACAACATGCGCATCCTGCGCTATCTGCAGGACGTGCTGGGCGCGACTGACGAGCAGAAGAACGCCTGGTATCACCACTGGATCCGTGAGGGCTTGACGGCGGTGGAAGCACTGCTGGCGCGTCACGGACACGGCGCGTACTGCTTTGGCGACGCGCCCACGCTGGCGGACTGCTGCCTGGTGCCGCAGGTGGCCAATGCGCAGCGGATGGGCTGCGACCTGTCCGCCTATCCGCGCATTCTGCGCATCGTCGAACACTGCAATGCGCAACCCGCCTTCCAGCAGGCCGCGCCCGCGCAGCAACCGGACTACACCCAGTGAGCAAAGAACCCGACACCCATGGCGCGCCGCTGCGCGAGTACACCGATCCGGCCTATCGCCCGCTTTGCGCCGATCTGGCCGACGTGCGCGCCAACATCGACCGGCTGGACGATGAGATCGTGCGGCTGATCGCCGAGCGCGCGATGTACGTGAAGGACGCCGCGCGATTCAAGCGCGACGCCTTCCAGGTCAGCGCGCCCGCGCGCCAGGCCCAGTTATTTGAAAAGGCCCGGGCGCTGGCCGAGCGCCACAACCGGGGCTTTTCCAACCTGGAGCAGGTGGTGGACGCCACGTATCGCGCGATGGTTGCCGCCTTCATCGCCAATGAACAGACCTATTTCGACACCATGAAGGACGTGGGAGATACGCATGCTTGAAGCTTCGACCTTGCAGCCGGGCCACGCCGTTGCGCGCCGCGTCACGGCACGCGCCGTGGCGCTGGCCCTTGCCGTGCTGGCGCCGCTGGCCGCGACTGCAACCGCGACCGCCGCCGACGCCTGGCCGGCGCAGCCGCTCAAGGCGGTCGTACCGTTTGGCCCGGGCTCCAGCCCCGATCAGGTGGCCCGCATCGTCAGCGAGAAGGCCGGCGCGATTCTGGGCCAGACCATCGTTGTGGAAAACAAGCCGGGCGCCAGCGGCAACATCGGCACGTTCGCCATCGCCAATGCCAAGCCCGACGGCTACACCTTCGGCGTGTCGATCACCGGCCCGCTGGTGAACAACACGCTGCTGTTCGACAAGCTGCCCTACGCGCCCGCCACGGACCTGGCGCCGCTGACGCTGGCGGTGCATCAACCCAACGTCCTGGTGGTGCCCGCCGCCGCCGGCATCGGCAACACCGGCCAGCTGCTGGACGCGTTGAAGAAGAATCCGGACAAGTTCAACTTCCCGTCGCCGGGCGCGGGCACGGTGTCGCATCTGGCCGTGGAACTGCTGCTGCAGCAGATTGGCGCGCGCGCCACGCACGTGCCCTACCCGTCGTCGCCGGCGGCGCTGACGTCGCTGCTGTCGGGCGACACGCAGTTTGCCGCGCTGCCGCCCATCGCCGTGATGCCGATGGTGAAGGATGGCCGGCTGAAGGCGCTGGCGGTGACGTCGTCCAAGCGGTCCGCGCTGCTGCCCGACATTCCAACGCTGGCGGAAGTGGGTGTGCAGGGGATCGAAGGCTCGGCGTGGATCGGCTTCGTGGTGTCGTCCAAGACGCCGGCCGACGTGCAGAAGAAACTGTCGGACGCGCTGATCCAGGCGATTCGCGATCCCGAGGTCGCCAAGCGGCTGCAGGCGCAATTCATGGATCCGGTGGGCGATACACCCGCGCAATTTCGCGGCTACATGGATGACGAGTTAAAGCGCTGGGAGCCCCTGATCAAGAAGCTGGGCATCAAGGGTCAGTAAGAAGATCAAAGAGGGCCAATAAGGACGCCGCGCGCCGGCAGCATTGAAAGCAAGGAGAGTCAGATGGTCATCACCGAACCGGCCCGTCAGGTGCCGCTGTATGGCGAATACGAGGTCGTCGTCCTGGGCGGCGGCCCCGCTGGCGTGCTGGCGGCCACCAGCGCAGCGCGCAATGGCGCGAGCGTGCTGCTGGTGGAACGCTACGGCTTCCTGGGCGGCATGGGCACCGCCGCCGGCGTGTCCAACTTCTGCGGGCTGCACGCCAACATCCACGGCGACATCCGCCAAGTGGTGCACGGCATGACCGATGACCTGCTGGACCGCATGCGCGCGATGGACGGGCTGAACGATCCGCATCTGATCCTGGGCAAGATCCACGCGCAGGCCTACGACATCTCGGCCTTCAAGTGCGCGGCCGACGGTCTGGTGCAAGACAGCGGCGCGCAAGTGCTGTTTCATGCGCTGGCAACGGGTCTGACGCGTGACGAGCAGGGCCGCGTTGACGCGCTGTTCCTGGAAACCAAGTCCGGCCGCTGCGCCGTGCGCGCAAAGATCTTCGTCGACTGCTCGGGCGACGCCGACATGGCGCAGTGGGGTGGCCTGCCGTTTGAAAAGGGCGACGCTCAAGGCCACATGCTCTACCCCACGCTGATGTTCAAGGTGGGCAATGTGGACGGCACGCGTGCGCAAGAGGCCTGGAAAACCATCCCCGCGCTGATGGACGAGGCCGCGGCCAGCGGTGAATTCACGGTCCCGCGCAAAGGCGCCATCGTGCGCCCCCAAAAGCACGATTACGAATGGCGGGTGAACGTCACGCAGCTTGCCAACGCGGATGGCAGCGCGGCGGACGGCACCGACGCGGACTCCCTGTCGGCAGGCGAGCTGGAAGGCCGCCGGCAGATCATGAACTACCTGGCGTTCCTGCGCACCAAGGTGCCGGGCTTTGAACAGGCCTATGTGCTGGACATCGCGCCACAACTGGGCATCCGCGAGACCCGCCGCATCGTGGGCGAGGCCGTGCTGACGCAGGAGCATGTGCTGGGCTGCGCGGATTTTCCGGACAGCATCGGCGTGAATGGCTGGCCGCTGGAGATGCACATGGCGGGCGACGTGAAGTGGGTATGGCCGCCCATCCCCGAATCGCGCGGTTACAACCAGCTGCCGTTTCGCATGATGGTGCCGCGGCGCGGCCCGGGCGTGGCCGGCAACGTGCTGGTAGCCGGCCGCTGCGCGTCGATGACGCACGAGGGCCAGTCGGCGGCGCGAGTCAGCGGCAGCTGCTTCGTCATGGGCGAGGCTGCGGGGACCGCATCCGCGATGGCGCTGCGCGACGGTATCGCGCCCGGCGACGTTCCCATCGCCGCGCTGCAGGCGCAATTGAAGCAACAGGGCGCCTTCCTGGGCGGCCACGACTGATCCCGCGAGATTCCGACATGACTACGAACCAGGCTGCAAAGCCAAAGACACAAACCGTGATCGTCGTGGGCGGCGGCATCGGCGGGCTGGCCGCCGCGCTGGCGTTGACGCGCCAGGGCATCTCCGTGCAATTGCTGGAGCAGGCGGCGCACATCGGCGAGATCGGCGCCGGCATCCAGCTCGGCCCCAATGCCTTCGCGGCCCTGGATGCGCTGGGCGTGGGGCGCACCGCGCGCGAGCGCGCAGTCTTCACCGACCACATCATCATGATGGATGCGGTGGACGCCAAAGAGGTCGTGCGCATCGACACCGGCGAGGCGTTCCGCGCGCGGTTTGGCGGCCCCTACGCGGTGATCCATCGCGCAGACATCCATCTGTCTATCCTGGAGGCAGTGCAGCGGGACCCGCTGATCCAGTTCCGCACGTCCACGCAGATCGCCAGCATGACGCAGGACGAACACGGCGTGGAGGTCGTGGACATGCAAGGCAACCGCTACCGCGCCGACGCGTTGGTGGGCGCCGACGGCGTCAAGTCCGTGATCCGCGAGCGCATGGTGGGCGATCCGGCGCGCGTCACCGGCCACGTCGTCTACCGCGCGGTAGTCGACGAGGAGAACATGCCCAGGGAGCTGCGCATCAACGCCCCCGTGCTGTGGGCCGGTCCGCATTGCCACCTGGTGCACTACCCGTTGCGCGGGGGGCAGCAATACAACCTGGTCGTCACCTTCCATAGCCGCGAAGCGGAAGAATGGGGCGTGCGGGAAGGCAGCAAGGAAGAGGTGCTGTCGTACTTCCAGGGCATCCACCCCACGCCGCACCAGATGCTGGACCGTCCGACTTCGTGGAAGCGCTGGGCCACCGCTGACCGCGAGCCCGTGGAACGGTGGGGTGATGGCCGCGTCACGATCCTGGGCGATGCCGCGCATCCCATGACGCAATACATGGCCCAGGGCGCCTGCATGGCGCTGGAAGACGCCGTGACGCTGGGCGAGGCCATCAGGCAGTGCGAGCACGACCTGCCCGCCGCCTTCCGGTTGTACGAATCGGTCCGCATCCCGCGCACTGCGCGCGTGGTGTGGTCCACACGCGAAATGGGCAGGCTCTATCACGCACGCGGCGTGGAGCGCACCGTGCGCAACATGCTGTGGACAGGGCGCAGCCAGGCCCAGTTCCAGGACGCATTGCA
>CBHWAL010000169.1:0-8526 GCA_966111495.1 uncultured Achromobacter sp.
ATTCACGCCGGCGCGGCGACGGTGGCGCGAAATCCGCGCAGCGCCAGCGACGGCGCGGCCCGCAGGGCGATTTGCAGCGCCTGGGGCAAAACTGGCACAGCGATTGCTTAAGTGAAAACGGGGCGGCCAACGGCGGTCGCCCCACGCAACGCGCCGCGACACGCGGCCAGGGACAACGACGTTCCGCTGCGCCATCGGATGGATATCCATGGCGCGCGGGGCGTTTTTTTTTGCCGCCATTTTTCCGTCACCTCGCAAGGAAACAACGATGACGCCCATGACCCGCAGTCCCTCGACCGTCGCCGCGCCCGCCGACGTGACCGCCAACGCCAGCCGCCGCAAATGGCTTGGCGGAACGGCGCGCGCGGTGGCCGGCGCCGGCCTGCTTTCGCTGGTCGACCCGCTGGTGCGCGCCGGCGCCTGGGCGGCCGGGACCGACGCCCCGGAAAAGACCGAGGTCAGGATCGGCTTCATTCCGCTGACCGACTGCGCGTCCGTGGTGATGGCATCGGTGCTGGGCATCGACAAGAAGTACGGCGTCAAGATCACGGCGTCGAAAGAAGCGTCGTGGGCCGCCGTGCGCGACAAGCTCATGAACGGCGAGCTGGACATGGCGCATGTGCTGTATGGCCTGGTCTACGGCGTGCATATGGGCATCGGCGGTCCGAAGAAGGATATGGCCGTGCTGATGAGCCTGAACCAGAACGGCCAGGCGATCACGCTATCGAACAAGCTGCTGGAAGCGGGGGCGCGCGATGGCGAGTCGCTGGCCAAGCTGATGGCCGCGGACAAGCGCGAATACACCTTCGCGCAGACCTTTCCGACCGGCACGCATGCGATGTGGCTGTATTACTGGCTGGCGGCGCATGGCATCAACCCCATGAAGGACGCCAAGGTGATCACCGTGCCGCCGCCGCAGATGGTGGCGAACATGCGTGTGGGCAACATGGATGGCTACTGCGTGGGTGAGCCCTGGGGGGCGCGCGCCATCATGGACAAGATCGGCTTCACCACGGTGACGTCGCAGGGCATCTGGACTGACCATCCTGAAAAGGTCCTGGGCGCCAGCGCCGAATTCGTGAACCGCAATCCCAATACCGCGCGCGCGGTCACCGCCGCGATCCTGGAAGCCGGCAAGTGGATCGACGCGTCGCCCGAGAACCGCCGCAAGACGGCCGAGACCATCGCCGCCAAGTCCTACGTCAACACCGATGCGGGCGTCATCGTGGACCGCATGCTGGGGCAGTACGACGATGGCCTGGGCAAGAAGTGGTCGGACGCGCACGCCATGCGCTTCTACGCGGACGGCGCGGCCAACTTTCCGTACCTGAGCGACGGCATGTGGTTCCTGACGCAGCACAAGCGCTGGGGCTTGCTGAAGGAGCACCCCGACTACCTGGGTATCGCCACGCAGATCAATCGCGTCGAGGTCTACAAGCAGGCTGCGCAGGCCGCGGGCGTCGCGCTGCCCGCCAGCGAAACGCGCACGTCCAAGCTGATCGACGGCGTGGTCTGGGACGGCAGCAATCCTGCGGCGTATGCCGACGGTTTCAAGGTCAAGGCCTGATGGCCGCTACTGAAGGGGACTCGTAATGTCTACCGTAACGATGACAGGCCGTGGCGACGCATTCGCCGCCTGGTGGCGGGAACGCCTGGAGACCGCGCTGAAGGCGGTCGTGGGGCCGGTCGCCGGTTTTGCGCTCTTCGTGCTGGTCTGGCAGGTGGTGGCGATGCGCATTCCGGAAATCCCGACGCCCGGCGTCACCTGGCATGCGGCCGTCGAACTGTTCTCGGACCCCTTCTACGACAACGGGCCGAATGACAAAGGCATCGGCTGGAATCTGCTGGCCTCGCTGGAACGCGTGGCGGTCGGCTTCGGGCTGGCGGCGCTGGTCGGCATCCCCGTGGGCTTTGCGATCGGCCGCTACGCCGCCGTGCGCGCCATGTTCTCGCCGATCGTCAGCCTCTTGCGGCCGGTGTCGCCGCTGGCGTGGCTGCCGCTGGGGCTGCTGCTGTTCAAGGCGGCCAATCCGGCTGCGATCTGGGCCATTTTCATCTGTTCGATCTGGCCGATGATCATCAACACCGCAGTGGGCGTATCGCGGGTGCCGCAGGACTACCTGAACGTGGCGCGGGTGTTGAACCTGTCCGAATGGAAGCTGACCACAAAAGTGCTGCTGCCGGAAGTGCTGCCCTATATGCTGACCGGCGTGCGGTTGTCGATCGGCACCGCGTGGCTCGTGATCGTGGCCGCCGAGATGCTGACGGGCGGCACGGGCATCGGATTCTGGCTGTGGGACGAATGGAACAACCTGAAGGTCGAGCACATCGTCATCGCCATTTTCGTGATCGGCATCGTGGGGCTGCTGCTGGAAACCCTGCTGGTCGCGCTGGCCCGCCGTTTCACCTATACCGAGGAATAGCGCCATGAAGAAATTCGTACGCATCGAACGCGTGGGACAGACCTTCGACACCCGCAAGGGCGCCTTCGTGGCGCTGCGCGACATCGACCTGACCGTTGAGCAGGGCGAGTTCATCACGCTGATCGGCCATTCCGGCTGCGGCAAGTCCACCTTGCTCAACCTGATCGCCGGGCTGACCCGGCCGACGAGCGGCGTGCTGCTGTGCGCCGAACGCGAGATCACGGGCCCGGGACCCGACCGCGCGGTGGTGTTTCAGAACCATTCGCTGCTGCCGTGGCTGACGTGTTTCCAGAACGTGCACCTGGCGGTCGAGCGGGTGTTCGGCGCCACGGAAAAGCGTGCCCAGCTGGTCGAACGCACGCGCGCGGCGCTGGACCTGGTGGGCCTGCTGCCGGCGCAGAACAAGCTGCCGCGCGAGATCTCCGGGGGCATGAAGCAGCGCGTGGGCATCGCGCGCGCGCTGGCGATCGAGCCGGGCGTGCTGCTGATGGACGAGCCGTTCGGCGCGCTGGACGCGCTGACCCGCGCGCACCTGCAGGACGAGCTGCTCAAGATCGTCGCCAAGACGCGCACGACCACCATCATGGTCACGCACGATGTGGACGAGGCCGTGCTGCTGTCGGACCGCATCGTGATGCTGACCAACGGACCGGCCGCGACCATCGGCGAGATCCTGCCCGTGCCGCTGCCGCGCCCGCGCGACCGCGTGCGGCTGGCCAACGATCCGACGTATCTCGCGTGCCGCGCCGGCGTGGTGGACTTTCTGCATCGCCGGCATGGCAATCCCGAGCGTTCGCAGACCGCGGCGCAGGCGAATGCGGCGCTGTCCGTCGTACCTGCGCCGCTTGAGCAGGCAGGTGCGGCGGCACGCGCCGCCGCGTAGGAGTTTCGTCATGCAAGCCAGGCAGAAGCTGGTCGTGGTCGGCAACGGAATGGCCGGCATCCGTACTGTTGAGGAGTTGCTCAAGCTCGCGCCGGATCTCTACGACATCACCGTGTTCGGCGCCGAGCCTCACACCAACTACAACCGCATCCTGCTGTCGCCGGTGCTGACCGGCGAGCGCACGCTGCAGGACATCGTGCTGAACGACGAGGACTGGTATGCGCGCCATGGCATCCGGCTGCTGCGTGGCCGCACGGTGACGGACATCGACCGGGCGCGGCGCATGGTGGGGGCGGCCGACGGCACGCGCACGCCGTATGACAGACTGCTGCTGGCAACCGGGTCGATCCCGTTCATCCTGCCGGTGCCGGGTCACGATCTGGACGGCGTCGTGGCGTTTCGCGACATCGGCGACGTCAACCGGATGATCGACGCAGCCTCGCGCTATCGCCACGCGGTGGTGATCGGGGGCGGACTACTGGGCCTGGAGGCAGCCAACGGGCTGGCGGCGCGCGGCATGACGGTGTCGGTGGTGCACCTGGGCGCGGCGTTGCTGGACCGCCAGCTGGACGGCGAGGCTGCCGCGCTGCTGCGCGCAAGCCTGGAGGCGCGGGGGCTGACGTTTTTGCTCCGGCGCCAGACCGAATCGATCCTGGGCGGCCCGGACGGGCGCGTGCGCGCAGTGCGCTTTGCCGATGGCACGGAAATCCCCGCCGACCTCGTGGTGATGGCCGCTGGCGTGCGGCCTAACACCGAGCTGGCGCAGCGCTGCGGATTGCACGTGGATCGAGGGGTGGTGGTGAGCGACACGCTGCAGACGTTCGACCCGCGCATCTATGCGGTGGGCGAATGCGTCAGCCATCGCGGCACGGCCTATGGCCTGGTGGCGCCGCTCTTCGAGCAGGCCAAGGTTGCGGCCAATCATCTTGCATTGCACGGGATCGGCCGCTACGAGGGCAGTGTCACGTCGACCAAGCTCAAGGTCACTGGCATCGACCTCTTTTCCGCCGGCGACTTCGCGGGCGGTGCGCAGACCGAGACCATCACGCTGGCCGACATGCCGGGCGGCGTCTACAAAAAGCTGGTGATCCGCGATGACCGCCTGGTCGGCGCATGCCTGTATGGCGACACGGCAGATAGCGCGTGGTACATGCGGCTGATCCGCGACGGCGCCGGCATCGGCGCGCTGCGCGATCGGCTCATGCTGGGCGAAACGGCCGCGGAGTAGGAGTGGACATGCCGATGGCACGACGGATTGAGATCGTTACCGAAGCAGCGCGCGAGGTCGCGTCGGTCTGCTGTTATTGCGGCACGGGCTGCGGCGTGCGCGTGCAGGTGCGCGGCGGCGCGGTTGCCGGCGTGCGCGGCGACGATGCGCATCCGGCCAATCGAGGGCGCCTGTGCAGCAAGGGGCTGGCGCTTGCCGACACCGTGCGGCGAGATGACGCGCGCGTGCTGTTCGCGCAATGGCGTTCGGCGCGCGACCAGCCGTTGCGGGATGTCGCGCTGCCGCAAGCGCTGGATATCGTCGCGGACCGGCTGGCTGATGCTATTACCCGGCATGGGCCCGACGCAGTGGGCTTCTATCTGTCAGGCCAGTTGCTGACCGAAGACTACGCCGTCTTCAACAAGCTGGCGCGTGCGCTGGCGGGCACCAACAACATCGACACCAATTCCCGGCTGTGCATGTCGAGCGCCGTGTCGGGCTACAAGCGCACGCTGGGTGCGGACGCGCCGCCTGCCTGCTACGACGACCTGGAATTGGCCGATACCGTGCTGATCGCCGGATCCAACATGGCCTACGCGCACCCCGTGCTGTTCCGCCGGCTGGAAGCCGCGCGGGCCAGCCGGCCGCACATGAAGGTGATCGTGGCCGACCCGCGGCGCACCGACACTGCCGCGTTTGCCGACTTGCATCTGCCGATCGCACCGGGGTCGGACGTGGCGCTGTTCAACGCGATGCTGCACGTGATGCTGCGCGAGGGCTTGGTCGACGAGGCCTACATCGCGCGCCATACCGAGGGCTTCCAGACGCTGCGCGCGCGCGTGCAGACGTGTACGCCCGAGGCGGCAGAGCGCGTTTGCGGCGTGCCCGCACAGGACATCGTTCAGGCGGCGCGCTGGTTCGGCCAGGCGCCGGCCGCGCTGTCGCTGTACACGATGGGCTTGAACCAGTCGGCCGCGGGCACCGATAAGAATGCGGCGCTGATTCACCTGCATCTGGCCACCGGGCAGATCGGGCGTCCCGGCGCCGGGCCGTTTTCGCAGACCGGCCAGCCCAACGCCATGGGCGGGCGCGACGCCGGCCGCAAGGCGACTCTGCAGCCGGGCCATCGCGATCCCGCGTCGGCCACGGACCGCGCCGAAGTCGCGCGGCTGTGGGGGGTGGAGAGCCTGCCCGACGCGCCGGGCACGACGGCGCTCGACATGTTCGACGCGGTGCTGGAAGGGCGCATCAAGGTGCTGTGGATCGCGGCGACCAATCCCGCGCAGTCGCTGCCGGATCAGGCGCGGGTGCGGGCCGCATTGGCGCGCGCGGAGTTCGTCATCGTGCAGGAGGCCTTTGCCGGCACTGAGACGCTGGCCCATGCCGACCTGGTGCTGCCGGCGGCGACCTGGCCCGAGAAGGCCGGCACGGTGACCAATTCCGAGCGGCGCATCAGCCGAGTCCACGCCGCCGTCGCGCCGCCCGGCGATGCGCAGCCCGACTGGCGGTTGGCTCAGGCGGTCGCTCAGCGGCTGGCGGCGCGCATCGCGCCGGCCAAGGCGGCGCTGTTTGCCTATGGCGAGGAAAGCGAGGTCTTTGCCGAGCACGCCCGCATGACGGCCGGCCGCGACCTGGACTACAGCGCGCTGGATTACGCCGAACTGGCGCAGCACGGACCGCAGCAATGGCCGTACCGGGCGGGGCTGGGCACCGCGCGCCTGTACGCCGACGGCGTGTTTCCCACCGCCAACGGCCGCGCCCGCTTCTGCGACGTCGCATGGCGGCCGACCGCCGAAACCGTCTCCGATGACTACCCGCTGCAACTCACCACCGGCCGGTTGCGCGATCACTGGCACACGATGGCGCGCACGTCACTGGCTCGGGCGTTGACGCAGCATGTCGAGGAACCGTGGGTGTCGCTGCATCCGGACGACATGCGCCGCCTGGATCTGGCGCCCGGCTCGCTGGCCCGGCTGCAGTCGCGGCGCGGCGCGATGGTGCTGCCGGTGCAGGCCGACGAGACGCTGCGTCCCGGCCAGGCCTTCGTGCCGATGCACTGGGGCAGCGCCTTCATGGCCGGGTTGGGCGTGAACGCGCTGACCAATCCGGCCGCCGATCCGATATCGCGCCAGCCGGAGCTCAAGTTCAGCGCCGTGCGCGCTGAGCCGGCGGGCCTCGCGTGGCAGGCCGGGGCATGGCGGCAGGGCGATGCGTCGGCGCTGCGGACTCGGCTGGCGCCCTGGCTGCGGCGTTTCGACTATGCCGCCGTGCTGCCGGTTGGCGCGGGCGGCGTGCGCTTGCGGCTCGCCAGTCGCGGCGCGCCGGATGCCGCCGTGCTGCACGAACTGGCCGACGCGCTGGACCTGCGCCGTCCCGATGTGGCTTACGACGATCCGGCGCGCGGCCATTTGCGCCGGGTGAGCGCCGGGCAAGGCGAGTTGCGCGCCTTCTTGCTGACGGGCGATCTGCGTGCGCAGGAGCCGCTGCTTGCGTGGGCCGCGGGGGGCGCAGCGCCCGCCAGCATCGCGGCGCTGCTGATGGGACGCGTCGCGGGCGCGGTGCGTTCGCGCACGGTGTGCGTCTGCAATGGGGTCAGCGAAGCAGCCATCCTGCAGGGCATCGAAGGCGGTTGCGATCTGGCGGCGTTGAAGGACACGCTGGGCTGCGGCACAGGTTGCGGCTCGTGTGTGCCGGAGATCGCGTCGCTGATGGCGCGCGCCCCGGCTGCGCCGGTGCTGGCGTGACGACACGTTCGGACATACGCCGGGCACGGCAACCGGTGTAGTATCAAGCCAGCTGTCCCCGAGGCGGGACGGCGCTTTCGGATTTCTGGAGTGGCTTGTGACGACGATGCGAAAAATGGCATCCCTGGTTTTTGCGGCCGGCGCGTTGGGCGCGGCCGCCACGGCGCAGGCCGGCGTGTGTGACGCGCAGTTCATGCACGACGGCGGCGCCGTCCAACTGACCGGCACGGGCAATCTGGCGCTGGGCGCGGATCTGACCTTCGCCGAGGTTACAAAAAGCAATGGCGACAACTGCCGCGCGCGCGTGCAGGGCGTTGCCCGGTTCAGCTACGCGGGCCTGCCGCCCGGCAAATCCAAGCTCGATTACCTGATGACCGTCAAAGGCGGCCAAGCCACGTTCCTGCGCTACGCCAGCGCCGGCGAAGCGCCCAAGCCTTCCGAAGGCCAGTTCGACCTGCGCATGCTGGGCCTCTTTGCCTACGACGGCAAGCTGGCCGCTGGCCAGAAGCTGCCCGGGTCGTCGTTCCGCCTGAAGATCGGCAAGGAAGCGCCAGTGGGCGGCCAGCCCAGCACCACGGTGCGCATCGGCGAAAAGACTGTCGGACAGAAATCCGCGCTGGACACCGCGCTGGGCAAGCAGTCCTGCCACCCGATCACCTACACGCGCAATTCGGATCCCACGATGGCCACGTTCCAAGGCCTGACCATTCCCATTCCCGGCATGAACACGACGGTCACCGATTGGTATTGCCCCGCCGTGAATCTGGTGATGAAACAGGACATCGACCAAGGCGGCGTGAAATCCGCCGTTGAGATTACGCAGATCAAGTAGCACCCGGTAGCAAGCGGGCGATTGCGCCCGCAAGGCGGCTGGTATCATCGTTTCCGTCATGGACACACAACAGGAGCTCAGAAAATGGCAACGAGAAAATCCGAAGACGTCGCAAAAGAAAAACTCATGGACAGTGTCAAGACCAGCCTGAACGACGCCGAAAGCCTGCTGCGCGAAGCCGCCAGCAGCACCGGCGACAAGGCCAACGAACTGCGCGACCGCGCCATGACGTCGCTGCGGCGCACGCGCGAGGCCCTGTACGAAGCGCAGGACGCCGTCCTCGAACGTGGCCGCAAGGCCGCCCGTGCGACGGATGACTACGTGCACGACAATCCCTGGCAAGCCATCGGGGTGGCAGGCGTGACCGGCCTGCTGCTCGGCTTGCTGATCAGCCGCCGCTGACAGGGCAGGGCGTCCGGGCGGCAGGCGCGGCTTCA
>CBHWAL010000170.1:0-8515 GCA_966111495.1 uncultured Achromobacter sp.
GTCGCGCAGCTGGGCCGCACGCGCCGCCTGACCGAGCAACTGCTGCAACTGGCGCATGCCAGCCAGGCCGCCACATCGCAGCATCGCGTGCTGGACTTGAATGACGTGGCGCGCGAGGTCGTACTGCAGTATCTGCCGCTCGCGCATGAAAAACAGCAGGACCTGGGATGGAGCGATGCGCGCGGCGATACCGATGAAAGCGCGCTGACAGGCCCGGCTGCTCCGGTCGCGGGTTCCGAAGTCGAATTGCACGAGGCCATCGCGAACCTGGTCCACAACGCGGTCAACTACGCGCCACGCGGCGCGCGCATCACTGTCTCCGTGGTGCGCGGCGAAACCCGTGTGGAAGTCCGCGTGTCCGATAACGGTACGGGTCTCAATCCGGCCTTGCGCGCGCGCGCGTTCGCGCGTTTCGATCGCGCCGGCGTGGAAGCGGCCGGCGCCCCGTCGTCGGGCTCGGGACTGGGCCTGGCGATCGCACAGGCCTACGCCCGCCGCAATGGCGGCGACATCGTGCTGGCCGATGGCGAAGCGAATTCCCAGGGCGGCGTGGGCCTGTGCGCCATCCTATGGATACCCCTGTTAGGGGATAACCCTGGGATTCAGGAAGCCGACAGCGCAAAGAAAGCGGATTAGCAGCTTGCCTCCTTATTCTGCCCTCCAGGCTCACGGTGCTTTGTGAGAGGGACGTGCTCACCCTGAGCGCTTCCTATAAAGGCTGGTGTAAGCCTAGTACACGGAGGAATGCAGTGGAAACACTGAAAAAATACAACAAGGACTACTACGGCGGTGCGCTGATGGTCCTGATCGGCCTGGGGTCGATATACGGCGGTCTGAACTATCAGATCGGTACGCTAAGCCACATGGGACCCGGGTTTTTTCCGGCATCGGTTGGGGGACTACTGGTTTTCACAGGCCTGTTGATCGCCATCGGCGGCAAGACGGGCGCAAAAGAACAAGAAGAGACCGAGGGCACGCATGTTCCCTCCGCGCATCCCACGGGCATGCCGGATATGCGCGGCGCCATCTGCATCCTGCTGGGCATCCTGGCTTTCATTTTCCTTGGCCAGTACGGCGGTTTGTTGCCGGCCACGTTCGCCATCACCTTCATTTCGGCGCTGGGCGATCGCAAGAATACGTTGAAGCAGGCCTTCATTCTTTCCTTGGGCATGGTGGTCATCGCCGTGGTCGTGTTCTGGTGGGCGCTGCAGCTGCAGCTGCCCCTGTTCCAGTGGGGTTGATACGCCATGCATCAAGCTCTCGTTGATCTTTGGTTCGGCTTCGGCGTTGCCTTCGAACCCCACAACCTGATGTGGTCGTTCTTCGGCGTGCTGGTGGGCAACCTCATCGGCGTGCTGCCCGGCATGGGCGCGCTGTCCGCGATTTCCATCCTCCTGCCGCTGACCTACGTCATGCAGCCCGTGCCCGCCATCCTGATGCTGGCCGGCATTTTCTATGGCTCGCAATACGGCGGCGCCATCGGCGCCATCCTGCTCAACCTGCCTTCGCACCCGCCGCACGCGGTCACGTGTCTTGATGGTTATCCATTGACCAAGCAGGGCAAGGGCGGAACAGCGCTCGGCATCACAATGATCTGCTCGTTCTTCGCGGCGTCGGTCGGCATCATCGTCATGATCTTTGCCTCGCCGCTGCTGGTGGAGATCGCGTTCAAGTTCGGCCCGACCGAAATCTTCTCGATCATGCTGCTGGGCCTCCTGGCAGGCGCCACGATGTCCCGCGGCTCGCCGCTCAAGGGCGTGGCGATGACGCTGTTCGGCCTGATGTGCGGTGTGGTTGGCACCGACGTGAACACGGGCACCATCCGGTTCTCGTTCGGCCTGCTCGACCTCTCCGATGGCCTGGAACTGGTCGCGATCTCGATGGGCCTGTTCGGCGTGGCCGACTTCCTGATGAGCGTGAACCGCATGACCATCATCGGCAGCGGCGCCAAGCTGCGTCTGCGTGACATGCGGCCCAGCAAGCAGGAACTGAAGACCGCCTTCTGGCCCATGGTGCGCGGCACGGCCGTCGGCACGCTGTTCGGCGCCATGCCCGGCACCGGCCCGACGATCACCACGTTCGTCGCCTACGCGCTGGAACGCAAGGTCTCCAAGACGCCCGAGAAGTTCGGCACCGGCATGATCGCCGGCGTGGCATCGCCGGAAGCGTCGTCGCACTCCAAGACGCAGGTCGACTTCATCCCGACGATGAGCCTGGGCATTCCGGGCGACGCCGTGATGGCGCTGATCCTGGGTGCGCTGCTGATTCAGGGCATCCAGCCCGGCCCGCAGCTCATCACCGAGCACCCGGACATCTTCTGGGGCCTGATCGCCAGCTTCTGGGTGGGCAACGTCCTGCTCATGGTGCTGAACGTGCCGCTCATCGGCGTGTGGGTCAAGCTGCTGCAGGTGCCGTACCGCTACCTCTTCCCCTCAGCGCTGTTCTTCATCGCGGTGGGCGTCTACAGCACCCAGAACAGTCTCTTCCAGATTTGGGAAGTGCTGGCCTTCGGCGTGATCGGCGCCGTGCTGATGACGCTGGAATTTTCGGTGGCGCCTATTCTGCTGGGCTTCGTCCTCGGCCCCATGGTCGAAGAGAACTTCCGCCGTGCATTGCTGCTGTCGCGTGGTGACTTGGCCGTGTTCGTCGAACGTCCGATCAGCGCATGGTTCATCGGCGCCAGCGCCTTGCTGATCGCGCTGCAGGTCTGGGCCTTCGTGCGCCGCAACAAGGGCAAGAACAAGCCCGAGGTGCCGCAGACGGCCTGATGCCTCGCCTTGCGTCTGCCACACGCGGCCCGGCCTTTGCCGGGCCGTTTGATTTGTGCGGCGGCATCCCTCATGCTTTGGGTTTTCATCGCCAGCCCGCTGCCACCATGCACATTCTCTTTGCTTGTCCCCATCACGATCCTGACGCCTGGGTGCCTCGCCTCGAGGCCGCCATGCCCGGCTGCCGTATTTCGGTATGGAATCCCGACGGCCCGCCGTCCGGCGCGGAGGTCGCGCTGGTATGGCGTCCGCCCGTCCAGCTCTTCCAGCACGAAACCGGCTTGCAGACGCTATTTAATCTGGGCGCGGGCGTCGATGCCTTGCTGAAAATGCCGGAGATCCCCGCCCACGTGCGCATCGTGCGCCTCGAAGACGCCGGCATGTCGGTGCAGATGGCCGAATACGCGCTGTATGCACTGCTGCGCGTCTCGCGAGATTTCGAAGCCTTCGACCAGGCTCAGGCCCGGCAGCATTGGGACACCCGCGAAGGCACCCGGCAGGCCGACTGGCCCGTGGGCGTTCTCGGGCTGGGGCAGGTGGGGGCGCGCGTGGCGCAGACGCTGGCCGAATTTGGCTATCCCGTGGCGGGCTGGTCACGATCGCCGCGTGAGATCCCGGGGGTCGAATCCTTCGCCGGCGAGGCCGCCTTGCCTGCGTTTCTGGGCCGCACGCGCTTTCTGGTCAACGTGCTGCCGCTGACGCCCGACACCCAGGGCATCCTGAACCGCGAAACGCTGTCGCAGTTGCTGCCTGGCGCGCATCTGGTCAACGTGGGACGCGGCGAGCATCTGGTCGAGGATGATCTGGTGCAGATGCTCGAAGAGGGCGAAATCGCCGGCGCCACGCTCGACGTCTTTCGCACCGAACCGCTGCCCAAAGACCACCCTTTCTGGCACGACCCGCGCGTTCACGTCACACCGCATATCGCCGCGCGCACGTTGCGCGACGAAAGCATCGAGCAGATCGCGGGCAAGGTCGCGCAGCTGATGCGCGGCGAATCCATCACCGGCGTGGTGGAACGCTCGCGCGGCTATTGAGGCGCGGGCGTCACGGCTTTCTCCAGCCGCTGGTACATCGAGGGCAGGCGCTGCGACAGAAAATCCAGCAGCGTCCGCACGGCGGGCATCATGCCCCGCCGTGACGGATAGATGCAGTGCACGATGCCCTCGGGCGACTGCCATTGCGGCAGCACCGGCACCAGCTGCCCGCGGCGCAGTTCCTCCTGTGTGGCGATCGACGGCAGCAACGCGATGCCGCGTCCCCGCACCGCCGCTTCCGTCAGCACGATGAAGTCGTTGCATGACAGCTGCGGCTTCAATTCGATCTGTACCTCTTCGCCCTTGTCATTTCGCAGGGGCCACCGCACTTCGTTCTGCGGATCGCGAAAGCTCATCGTGACGTGCGAGGCCAGATCCTGCGGCGTATCCGGGGCGCCGTGGCGCTGCAGATATCCCGGACTGGCCACCAGCGTGCCGCGCGCCGTGCCCAGGTGCCGGACAACCAGTTCGGCGTCCGTGTCGAGCTTCGTGCGCACCCGCAGCGCCAGGTCCACGCCTTCGCGGATCAGGTCCACCCGCCGGTTGGTCACCAGCAATTGCACCGATATCGCGGGCCACGCATCCAGAAATTCCGGCAGCAGCGGGGCCAGCACGTCCTGGGCGATCGACACGGGGCAGCTCACGATCACCGGGCCGGTCGGCTCCGCCTGCAATTGCCGCATGGCATCGTCCGCCGCCCGCGCCGACGCTGCCATTTCCCGGCAGTAGTGCAGGTAGCGCTCACCGGCGGACGTCAGCCGCAGCCGGCGCGTCGTGCGCTGCAAAAGGCGCACGCCCAGGCTTTCCTCCAGATGGGAAATACGACGGGATAGACGGGATTTTGGAATGTCCAGCGCGCGCGCCGCGGCGCTGAAGCCTCCTTGCTCGACGACTTGCGAAAAGTAGTAGAGGTCATTGAGATCTTGCATGATTGTTCTATGTTTGGAACGAACAGTTCATCATACCCGTATTTATGTATTCAATCGGTCCTACTACAGTGTCGCCATGCACAACGGATCTGCCAACCCCGCCCAAGCGGCAAGGCCCCGCCCGATCATCCTGACGGGTGCGGCGCTGACAGATCCAGACCGTCCAACCCGGGCGGGCCCACTGGAGATCTCTGCAATGAAAACCCTGGTCATCCTTTCCTCGATTCTCGGCGAACGTTCCAACAGCAAGCAATTGGCCGATCACCTGATCGCCCGCGTCAAGGCGTCCAATCCGGCCTCGGCCATCAAGGTCCGCGACATCGGCACGCAACCCATCCCTTACTTCGACGGCAACACCGCGGGCGCCCTGTTCACCCCGGCTGAATCCCGCACCGTCGAGCAGCAGCGTCTGGTCGAACTGAGCGACGCCCTCGTCGCCGAGCTCATGGAAGCCGACCGCATCGTCTTTGCCGTGCCCGTGTACAACTTCAATCTGCCGGCGCAGTTCAAGTCTTATCTGGACCATCTGGCGCGGGCCGCGATCACGTTCCGTTATACGCCGGAAGGCGTGCCCGAGGGGCTCGTCAAGGGTAAACAGGTGGTCGTGCTGACGGCGCGCGGCGGCAAGGCGGAAGGCACGCCGTCCGACACGATGACGCCGTACCTGCGCCAGATGCTGGCATTCCTGGGCATGACCGAAGTCACCTTCATCGCCGCGGAAGGCATGGCCATGGGTGAAGTGGCCGCGCTGGAAGGATTGGCCCTGGCCAAGCAGCGCATCGACGCGCTACTGCCGGCCGCCCGCGAAGCCTCGCTTGCCGCCTGACCTCGCGCTGCCGCATCAAGAAAAAAGGCGAGCCGGAAGGCTCGCCTTTTTTCGTTGGCCTAAATCGGCAGGCTTAGTCGCGCAGGCGCTTGATGAGGCTGGACGTGTCCCAACGTCCGCCGCCCAATTTCTGGACGTCGCCGTAGAACTGGTCCACCAGTGCCGTCAGCGGCAGGCGCGCGCCGTTGTTGCGCGCCTCGGCCAGCACCAGGCCTAGATCCTTGCGCATCCAGTCCACCGCGAAACCGAAGTCGAATTTGTCGTCGACCATGGTGCCGCCGCGGTTCTCCATCTGCCAGCTCTGTGCCGCGCCCTTGCTGATGACGTCCAGCACCTGTTTCATGTCCAGATCGGCCGCTTGGCCGAACGCGATGGCTTCGGACAGGCCCTGCACGATTCCCGCGATGCAGATCTGGTTGACCATCTTGGCGAGCTGGCCTGCGCCCGGGGGGCCGACCAGCGTGACCGCGCGGCCAAAGCACTGGGCTACGGGCTTGATGGCGTCGAACACAGCCTGCTCGCCGCCGCACATGACGGTCAGCGCGCCATTGACGGCGCCAGCCTGACCGCCCGACACGGGGGCATCCACGAAGTTCAGGCCCAGCTCCTTGGCTTTCGCGTGGAGTTCGCGCGCCACATCGGCCGAAGCCGTCGTGTGGTCGACGAACACGGCGCCCGGCGCCATGCCGGCGAACGCGCCGTCCGGGCCCAGCACGACGCTGCGCAGGTCGTCGTCGTTGCCCACGCAGGCAAAGACGATCTGCGCGCCGGCAACGGCTTCGCGCGGGGTGGCCGCACTATGGCCGCCAAACTCGGCGACCCAGGCCTGTGCCTTGGCGGGGGTCCGGTTGTAGACGGTGACGTCGTGCCCGGCGCGGGCCAGGTGGCCGGCCATGGGCAAGCCCATCACGCCCAATCCGAGGAAAGCGACTTTCTGGGCTACGGCTGCGTCGTAGCTCTTGGTACCGATCGTTGCCATGCAATGGACTCCGCTGAATAAGGGTAGGTCTGTTTCAGGACACTAACCTTAACGCAATCAAAAGCCGGCGGCGAGTCCATCTCTGCGGCTGTCGCTGGCGCTGACGTAGCCGTCGACGGCCGGATCACCCAGCCGCCAGATGAATTGGCCCGATCCAAAGTCCATATAGGGATCGTCCATGCCCTGCAGCACATGGCCGCGGTCGCGCAGTCCTTGCGCGATGGCGGGGGACATCGTCGGCTCCAGGTCCACCTCCAGGCCCCGGTTCCACTTCCAGCGCGGCGCGTCGCACGCGGCTTGCGGCTGCTGGCCATAGTCCAGCATGCGCACCAGCGCCTGCATCTGGCCCTGCGGCTGCATGTTGCCGCCCATGACGCCAAAGCTCATCACCGGTGCGCCATCACGCATCAGAAAACCCGGACTGATCGTGTGGAACGGCCGCTTGCCGCCCGCGACCACGTTGGCGTGATCGGGATCGGTGCTGAAGCCGTGTCCGCGGTTCTGCAGGCTGACGCCCGTGCCCGGCACCACGACACCGGATCCGAACCCCATGTAGTTCGATTGGATGAAGCTGACCATCATGCCGTTGCGGTCGGCGGCGGTAAGATAGACCGTGCCGCCTTGCGGCGCGTGGCCCGTTGCAAAAGTCTGCGCCGTTCGCGGATCGATCAGACGCGCCCGTTCGGCCACGTAGTCGGCGCGCAGCATCTGCGCCGGCGCGACCCGCATGTGGCGCGCATCGGCCACGTGCGCGTAGACATCGGCAAACGCCAATTTCATTGCTTCGATCAGCAGGTGCTGCGTCTCGGGATGATCGATCGGACGCGCCGCCAGATCGAAGTTCTGCAGGATGCCCAGCGCGATAAGCGCCGCGATGCCTTGGCCGTTGGGCGGAATCTGGTGCAGCGTATGGCCGCGGTACGACTGGCTGATCGGGGTGACCCACTCGGGCGCGTAGTCGGCCAGATCCTTCAGCGTCAGGGCCGCGTCGTGCGCCTGCGCGTGCGCCACCAGCTTGTGGGCCGTCTCGCCTTCGTAGAAGTCGCGCCCGCCGGTTGCGGCAATGCGTTTGAGCGTCGCCGCCGCGCCTTGCAGGACGAAGTGTTCGCCGATGTGCGGGGCACGCCCGCGCGGCAGGAAATGATCGGCAAAGCCGGGCTGCGGTTGCAGCATGTCGGCCTGCGTCGTCCACTTCTGGTGCACCATCGGCGTGATCGCGAAGCCGCGCTCGGCGTACTCGATGGCGGGCGCCAAAATGTCCGCGAAGGACAGGCGGCCCAGCTTTTCGTGCAACGCAGCCCAGCCCGCCACGCAGCCCGGGACGGTCACGCTGTCCCAACCCCGCGCCGGCACCGCGCCCTGATGCTTGCGCCGGAAGTAGTCCACGTTCCAGGCGGCGGGCGCCGGCCCGGAGGCGTTAAGCCCATGCAGCTTCGCGCCGTCCCAGATGATGGCAAAGCAATCCGATCCCAGGCCGTTGCTGACGGGTTCGGTCAGCGCCAGGGTTGCTGCCGCGGCAATCGCCGCATCCACGGCATTACCGCCTTGCGCCAGAATGCGCAGACCCGCCTGGGCGGCCAGCGGTTGGGAGGTGGCGACAATGTTGCGGGCAAAGACGGGCGTGCGGGTACTCGGATACGGATTCTTCCAGTCGAAATTCATGTCGAATCATCGCGTGGGGTAAACCCGTAGCTTAACGTAGATGAAATCGTCTATGTACGATTTGTTGCTGTAGGTAATTTTCAGTAGTCTTCAGCCGGATGGCCCAGGCGCGCCCAAAGAAAAACCCCGGGCAGGCCCGGGGTTTTGGGAGGTCAGCGCCGCGCCAGGGCGGCGGCTGAGCCTTATTCTTCTTCGACGAAAGTTTCTTCGCGCTTCTTGCGGATGGCCGGCAGGGCCACCAGGATCACCAGGAACACGGCGACGGCCAGCAGGGAAGCCGACAGCGGACGCGTCACGAAGGTGGTGAAGTCGCC
>CBHWAL010000171.1:0-8508 GCA_966111495.1 uncultured Achromobacter sp.
CGATGCCGTTGTCCAGTTTGACGCGGTAGCGGCTATCGGGCAGCACTTCGTCAACGATGCCATCCAATTCGATGAGTTCTTCTTTAGCCATCTTCTACTCCTTGATCAAAAAGCGCAGTCATGCCTGCGGCATGACACGCCGCGCAAGGCGGCAAGCGCGTCGGACTCGGATAAACCGGTCCAGCGGTTTGAACGCAAAAAAACGTTCGGGCAAGCGTGGGTACGGGCCACGGCATCCGGGTGGATGTCTGAAATGGCGGATACTCGCGCCCTGAGGTAAGTGCGCGCGTTGCGCGCTGTGGTCGCGGCAGCGGTGCTGCGGGCACCTTGCCGGATGAAGCGGGGCTGCTGCGTGTGCGGCAACGCCTGGCGCCACGGGGACTGCAGCGGCGTGCTGAGCAGTGACGGGGAGCACCCAACAGGGGTGGTCCCAATAAAAAACCGGATCTCGTTCGCGTCGCTGACGTTCATTCAGTAGCGCCCTTTCGAGGGCGCTACAAGTTGGCACGCAGGATGACCGAAGTCCGGTTTTTGCGGAAAAATCACGGATCCATGTTACTGCATAGCGAGCCGATTAGACAGCTTTTATGCCGGGTTGGCCCGCGATAGTTGCGCTTGAACGACTCTATCGGCGCGGGATGCGGCGCTGGTATTCGGCTTCCCAGGCGGCATTGGCCGACCAGAAGGGACCCGGATCGCGTCCGGCCAGGCGTGCCGCCAGGACATTCAGGTGTGTGTGCCACCCGCCTGCCACGTCGACCATGTCTTCCCGGGTGGCCAGCTTGCGGTGCGTAAGCACCAACTGGGCGCCGTCGTCCTGGGGGGACACCTCGAACGTCACTTCGGATGGGGCGCCGGCCGAGCCGCCCCAGGTGTAACTGAGCACGTGCGGCGGTTCGCACCGGGTGATGAGCCCCTGGGTGGTCAGGCCTTCCTCGTAGGGCTTGTAGGCCTCGGGCGTCGGTTCGCGCACGGAGGACAGGTCGGCATGCAGGAACCGCAGGGTGACGCCGCCGCCCTCCATCAGGTCCATGTCGCCAAATGCCAGCCATTGGCCACGCTTGTCGGATTCCGTCAGCCAGGCCCACACCTCCTGCACGCTGGCGGGCAGCCTGCGCGTGAATTGCAGGGTGGAGGGGTCCAGTACGACGCCGTAGTCGCTCATATCAGTCTCCTGTGAAGTCCGGAGCCGGACGTGGGTTCATCTTCCGTGCGAAAAGGTCAGGGGCGACACCAGCGGCTCGTGCTCCGGGGCTTCTTCCATGGCGCCGGGGTGCTGGGGCAGCGCGTCCGTGATGTCGTACCAGGGCGCCTTGCTGGCGACGTGGTAATGCGCCTCGGGCTTGACGCCCGGATCGTCGTCCAGCGCGCCGAGCGGCAGGCCGTAGACGTCCGGCGTCTGGTCAAAGCGGCTGAGCAGCGGCGTGCCGCAAGCCTCGCAGAATCCCCGGTAGTTGCCGGGCGATGAGGCATACCAGGTCACATGGTCTTCGCCCTGCGTCCAGGCGAAATCCTTCGACTGGACCGTCGCTCGGCTGCGGAAGGCCGCGCCGTGCGTTTTGCGGCACATCTCGCAATGGCAGTTGAGGGCATCAGTTAGTGGACCGTTGATCTCGTAGGCGACGCGGCCGCACAGGCAGGAACCTTTGATCATGATGAGCGCCAGGCAATTGGGGAATAAGCCCAATATACCCGCGGCGCTGGCCGGCGACCTCGGCTTTTGTGACGGATGTCTTTCAGATCGTTGCCGCGGCGGGCGACCCCGCAGCGGGCGCTCCCGCCTTCCCCTTCAGGCCGCCCGTTGCAGCGCCTGGAACGCGGGCAGCGCCAGCAGAGCCGCCACGCGCGCGGCGTGGATGTCTTCGTCCGTCACCGCCGGGCGCGGCATCAGGAAGTTAACGGTGCCCAGGCACACGCCGTCATACGCCACCGGCACGTTGATGACCGATTGCAGTCCCAGGCTGCGGATGGCGTCGTGGTCGTTGAAGAATTCGCGGATGGCCGCCTCTCCTTCGCCCACGAACACCCGCTGTTCCAACAGGACGTGCCGGCCCCACGCCGTGCCGGTCTTGTCCTTGCTGCCGCCCGGCGGGTAGGCCTGCGGGTTCGAGCTGTACAGGCGCACCACGCGCATGGCGTCGGCATCGTAGCGATTCACGGTGCACAGGGCATGCGCCAGGTGCAGGCGGGCGTAGTCGTCGATCGCCTGGAAGGCGGCGGCCGGCTGGCCGTCCGCGTAGGCGCGGGCGATTGCCTGCACGCCGGCCAGCGCCGGGCTGGGAGATGCGTCCGTCATTCCGCCGTGATTCCAAGTTCTTTGATCAGCTTGCCGTACTTGTCGGCGTCGCGCGCCAGGATCTGGCCGAACTGTTCCGGCGTGGTTTCGGTCAGCAGCACGCCCATGTCGCCCATTTTCTTGATGACATCGGGCCGCTTGAGAATCACGTTGATCTCGCGGTTCAGCCTGGCGGCCAGTTCGGGCGGCATGCCGGCCGGGCCAAACGCGCCGTACCAGACTGCCAGCTCATAGCCGGGCAGCGTTTCGGCCACGGTGGGCACATCGGGCAGCAGCGGCGAGCGTTGTTCCTCGGTGACGGCCAGCAGCTTGAGCTTGCCCGACTGCACGTGCGGCAGCGTCTGCGTGCCCGCGCTGAACAACACCTGCGTGCGGCCCGCCACGGTATCCAGCACCGCGGGCGCGCCGCCACGATAGGGGATGTGCATCATCTTCACGCCGGCGGCTTTTTCGAAGAGCACCGCGCTCAAGTGGTTGGTCGAGCCCTGGCCCGCCGAGGCATAGGCCACGGTGTCGGGATTGGCCTTCGCGTAGGCGATGAATTCCTTCAGGTTCGATGCCGGCACCGAGGGGTTCACGACCATCGTGTTGGTCACGAGGGCCAGCTCGGCGATGGGCGTGAAGTCCTTCACACCGTCGAAAGGCATGTTGGAATAGAGCGCCTGGTTCATTGTGTGCGTGCTCATCGAGCCCACCAGCAGCGTGTAGCCGTCCGGCTTGGCACGCGCGACGAACGCGGTGCCGATGTTGCCCGACGCGCCCGACCGGTTCTCGACGATGACGGGCTGGCCCAGCGATTGCGTCAGCCCTTCGGAAAGCACGCGGGCCAGGATGTCGGTGGAGCCGCCAGCCGCCCACGGCACGACCAGCGTGATGGGCTTCTCGGGCCAGGCGGCGTGCGAGAGCGCGGGCGCGGCCATCGCCAATCCCAGTGCGAACGTGCGCAGCAGTCGTTTGAAATGCAGTGTCATGGTGTTTCCCCCTTGCGTAGTGTGTCCGGCTTCTGAGAGCCGGTCGTATGAAAATCGATTAGCGGCCGACGGCGTATCCCTGCATTCCGCGGGGATTGGCCGCCGCGCGCAGCAGCAAGCGTCCGCCCTCGGCCGGCTCGCGCGTGCAGGCGCTGATGCGGCCTTCGGACCAGTCCGGCCCGACCTTGACGTCGTGGCCCGCGGCGCGCAGCGCGTCCAGCGTGGCGGCGGGCATGCGCGATTCGACCGTCAGGCGATTCAGCGTCTGCGAACGCGGCCAGAATGAGCCCGGAAAGTGATCGATGTGCCAGGAGGGCGCGTCAATGGCAGCCTGCAAATTCATGCCCATGGCGTGACGCAGAAAGAACGCGACGGTCCACTGGTCCTGCTGGTCGCCGCCGGGCGTGCCGAACGCCATGTACGGCAGCCCGTCGCGCAGCGCCAGGCCGGGCGACAGCGTGGTGCACGGACGCTTGCCCGGCTGCAACTGGCCCGGCACGCCGTCGTCCAGCCACGTCATTTGCAGGCGCGTCGTCAGCGAAAAGCCCAACTCAGGCACGACGGGGCTGGACGACAGCCAGCCGCCCGACGGCGTGGCGGCCACCATGTTGCCGTCGCGGTCGATGACGTCGATCTGGCAGGTGTCGCCTACGAAGAGTTCACGCGTCGCCCACTCCGAGACGGGCGGCAACGCGGCAAAGGTCGGTTCGCCCACGCCGTAGCGCGTGTCCGACGCGGCCAGCGTGCGGATCGCGGCATCCAGGTCGGGCAGGCGCGGCGCCAGTCCGCCGGGACTGCCGGGCTGCAGCGTGGTTGAGGCGTGCTCGCCGATGCCGGCGGCCCGCGCTCGCGCATAGTCGTCGCTGAGCAGGGCCGCGAACGGCACCTGCGTGTGATCGGGATCGCCATACCAGGCGGTGCGGTCGGCGAACGCCAGCTTGGCGGCCTCGGCGACGCGGTGCACGAACTGCGGCGACAGCGGATCCAGTTTGTCGACGTCCAGGTGGCGCAGCAGCGCGAGCTGTTGCAGGTGCACCGGCCCTTGCGACCACACGCCGCATTTGGCCACCGTGTAGCGGCCGTATTGCGTGGTCAGTGGTTCGTCGTACGTGGCGCGCCAGTCGGCCAGGTCCGATTTGCGCAGCAGCCCGGGGTTGCGCTGGCCGGTGGTGTCCAGCACGGCCTCGTTCGTATAGAAGCTGTCGATCGCGTTAGCCACGAAACCGCGATACCAGACGTCCAGCGCCGCGTCGATGCGGCCGCGCCGGTCGGTGCTGGCGGCGTGCGCTTCGTCCAGGATGCGGGTGTAGGTGGCCGCGATGGCGGGCGTGCGGAACAGCGCATCGGGGGCGGGCACGCGGCCGCCCGGCAGCCAGACGTCGCCCGAGCTCTTCCATTCGTCGCGGAATAGCGCCTGCACCGCCAGAATCGCTTGCGAGATCCGGGGCACCAGCGGAAAACCGTCGCGCGCATAGCCGATGGCCGGTTGCAGCACGTCGGCCAGTTCCCATGTGCCGTAGTCGCGCAGCAGGGTCAGCCAGGCGCCGAACGCGCCGGGCACCGTCGCGGGCAGCAGGCCGATCCCCGGCACCAGGTCCAGCCCCATTGCGCGGAAATACGCCGGCGTCGCCAGCGCGGGCGCCGGGCCCTGTCCGCACAGCGCGCGCATGCGTTGTTCGCGCTCGCTCCAGAACAGGATGGGGACTTCGCCGCCCGGCCCGTTCAGGTGCGGCTCGACTACCTGCAGGACGAAGCCGCCGGCCACGGCGGCGTCGTAGGCATTGCCCCCGCGTTCCAGCACGCTCATCGCCACTTGCGACGCCAGCCAGTGCGTGGACGACACCACGCCGAATGTGCCGCGTATTTCAGGTCGGGTGGTGAAGGACGGATTCATCGAGCGGGTCCGCAAGGCAGGAAAGGATGCAAGCAGTATAGGATCCTGAAATAACTGGTTTTATCTTTGTTGGCATAATTGCATAACCAAATGGTTATTGAGAAAACCGCCATGAACCGGGATGCCGTCCGTCTTGCCAATCGTCTCAAGCACCGTCACCTGACGCTGCTGGTCAATATCGACCGCCATAAATCGCTGACGCGCGTCGCCGCGCAGACCGGCATCAGCCAGCCCGCAGTGACCAAGGCGCTGGCCGAAATGGAGGACATTTTTGGCGCACCGCTGTTCCTGCGTACGGGCAGCGGCCTGCAGCCCACCGCGCTGGGCAATCTGGCGCTGGTGCGCGCGCGGCACATGCTCAGTGACCTGGATCTATGGGAGCGCGAAGTCGAGGCGCTGCATGCCGGGCAGTCGGCGCATCTGCATGTGGGCGTGGTGCCGTACGTGTCCAGCGCCTTGCTGACCGCCGCCATCAGCCGCCTGCATCAGCGCCACGGCGTGACCCTGAGCCTGCACCGCGCCACGACGGACCATCTGGTGCCGATGCTGCGCCAGCACGAACTGGACTGCATCATCAGCCGCGCCACGTCCACGGTGATGCACGAGGACCTGATGCATCGCGTGCTGTATCGCCAGCGGCCACGTCTCATCGCGCACGGCGGGCTTGCGCAGCGGCTGGCGCGGCGCAAGCCGGACTGGGCTGCCGTGGCGGCGCTGGACTGGGTGCTGCCGGCGGCCAACACGCCGACGCGGCAGTTGATCGTCGAGCACTTCATCCGCGCCGGACTGCAGTCGCCGTCGCCGGTGCTGGAGGCCTACTCCACGGACGTGATCGAGGGAATCCTGTCGCTGAACGAGTCGTCGATCTCCGTCGTGCCCGAGGACATCGCGCGCGAACTGTGCCAGCGCGGCAGGCTGGGCATGGTGCCGTGGGATTTCGGCTGGGAGCTGCCGCCGATCAACCTGATCCGGCGCAAGCGGGAGCAGGCATTGACGGCGGAATCGCAGTTTTCGGATATTCTGCTGGACCTGTGCGCCAACGCGGCCGCGCCTTCGCAAAACCCATGACTCCGATCGTGACCGCCGTGGCGCTCAGCGCCTCGCATACCTTCACCAAACCCGTGACGCCGTCCATCCGGTTGCTGACCGGGTTGGGCGTGGAGGGTGACGCGCACCTGGGCGTCACCGTCAAGCATCGGTCCCGCGTCAGGGCCGATCCGACCCAGCCGAATCTGCGCCAGGTGCACCTGATTCAAGGCGAACTGCACGATGAACTGCAGGCAGCCGGCTTCAACGTGGCCGAAGGCACGATGGGCGAAAACATCACCACCCGGGGCATCGACCTGCTGGGCCTGCCGCGCGGTGCGCGGTTGCGGATTGGCGCCGACGCCATCGTGGAAATCACCGGCCTGCGCAATCCGTGCTCGCAACTGGATAAGTATCAGAAAGGCCTGACTGCCGCCGTGCTTGGCCGCCATCCCGACGGCAGCCTGATGCGGCGGGCTGGCGTCATGGGCATCGTGATCGCCGGCGGCTCGGTGTGTGCCGGTGACACGATCCAGGTCGAACTGCCCCCGCCGCCGTATTTGCCCCTGGAACGCGTCTAGCGCCCGCGCCGGTCTGGCAAGACCTGCGCATGTCCTAGGCGCAAAAACGTCGCTTCCCGCCACAGACGCAGGAGCCGGCATCTGGTTAAATGGCTGAAAGGCCTCACAGCCTAGGGCAAGCCGCTGCCTTTTCCGGCTTGCCATTTCAATTTACGGAGCGCCCGATGGCACGATTCAATTTCACCCAGGACCTCGAAGAACCCGATCTGTGGGCGGCGGAAAACGTCCCCGCCGGAGAGGGCCGGCCTCCTATCCACGTCATGATCCAGACCGACGGCGAAGAGCCCCTTGCCGGCGCCTCCAAGGTGGTCAAGGGCATCCTCGACACCCTGGACGACCAGATTCTCGCCGCGGCCGAGTTCCTCCTGGACAACTATTCGTACGAGCACTACAAGAAGCTCGGCATCGAAGACGACCAGCTCCTGGCCGAAGAAACCGCCGAAGCCATGGCTGAAAAGGCCGTGCTCCGCGCCCTGTGGCTGTTCGACGAAGACGGCGATGGCTATGAACTGTGGTTCACGCTGCCCTGGGATCCGGTGCACACCTACGACGTGGAATTCGAAGACGGCGCTCCCGTTTCCTGCTCGGTGAACGACTAGTCCCCCTGCGGCGGCACCCGCGCGGGCTAGCGCGCCAGCTCGTAGTGGGTAGCCAGCGTCTGCCCCAGCGATTCGTCGTACCGGTAGCGCACCTTGAGTGGCTTGCCGCGCAGGATATTGCGCGCGGCCACGTTCTCCAGCACCACGTCGACGTCCTTGTCCACGAATTCGGCGCAGTCGGTGTCCGCCCGCTCGCCGTCCGGAATGCCGGCGGCCTTCACCTTCAGTTTGAACAGCACCTGGGTCAGTTCCGTGCCGTCGGTACGGAACTGCCGGAAGGTGGTGGGAAAGGTGGTCACCGTGCCGGCAAGGTCGCACGAAAGGCGGGTCCAGCCATGCGCGGCGGGCAGGGCGGCAAACAGGCCGGCAGCAAGCGCGGCGGCTGAGGCCGCCCGGGGAGACAGAAGATTCATGGTGTGCGGGCCAAACGAGGCGCCCATGCGCGCCGCGCCGGTACGTGGTCGAAATGGGCCTTTATGTTGCGCCCGGCCGCCCGCGACGGTCAAGCGGGCGCCACCCATGAAAAACGGGCCATTGCGGCCCGTATTACTTATGCATTCTGGCTGGCGGTCCGGCTGGGCTGCGCCTCGACCGGGGCCTGGGCGGACGCAGTGTCTTCGTTGCCCTCAGCGTTGCCTTCCTTGCTGCCTTCTTCCTTGCCTTCCAGCTTGGCGATCACGGCCGTGGCCAGGCTGTTGCCCACCACGTTCGTGGCGGTGCGGCCCATATCGAAGAACTGGTCGATGCCCATGATGAGCAGCAGGCCGGCTTCCGGCAGATGGAACATCGGCAGCGTCGCGGCCACCACGACCAGCGACGCGCGCGCGACACCGGCCATGCCCTTGCTCGTCACCATCAGCACCAGCAGCAGCGTCAACTGCTGCGTGAAGCTCATCTCGATGTTGTAGGCCTGCGCGATGAACAGCACCGCAAAGGACTGGTACATCATCGAGCCGTCCAGGTTGAACGAGTAACCCAGCGGCAGCACGAAGCCCGAGATGCGCTTGGACACGCCAAAGCGCGACAGCGCCTCGATCGTCTTGGGATAGGCCGATTCGCTGCTCGCGGTCGAAAACGCCAGCAGGGTCGGTTCCTTGATGAGGCCGCCCAGACGGAACGTGGACTTGCCCAGGAACAGGTA
>CBHWAL010000172.1:0-8494 GCA_966111495.1 uncultured Achromobacter sp.
CGATCCGGCCGCCGTGCTCTGGCAGGGCTGCGCGCAGGCCTGCCGCCGCAAGCTGGACGGCTTGGCGCAGCGCCTGACACCGTCGGCAGGCTGGGACGACCTGGTGCTGCCCGAGCCGCAGCGCGCGGTGCTGCGCCAGATCGCGGCGCATCTGCGCCAGCGCTGCCGCGTCCATCCGGATTGGGGCTTCGCGGCCGCGCAGTCGAGGGGCCTGGGCCTTGCCACCCTGTTCACCGGCTAAAGCGGCACGGGCAAGACCATGGCCGCCGAGGCCCTGGCCCGCGAGACCGGGCTGGACCTGTACCGCATCGATCTATCCGCCGTCGTCAGCAAGTACATCGGCGAGACCGAAAAGAATCTGCGGCGCCTGTTCGAGGCCGCGGAAGACGGCGGTGCGATCCTGCTGTTCGACGAGGCGGACGCGCTCTTTGGCAAGCGTTCGGAGGTCAAGGACAGCCACGACCGCTACGCCAACATCGAAATCAGCTACCTGCTGCAACGCATGGAGTCGTACCGGGGACTCGCGGTATTGACCACCAACTTGAAGTCCAACCTGGACAGCGCCTTTCTGCGGCGGCTGCGCTTTGTCGTGCAGTTTCCGTTTCCCGACCTGGACCAGCGCGC
Organism: uncultured Achromobacter sp.; assembly: GCA_966111495.1. GTDB lineage: Bacteria > Pseudomonadota > Gammaproteobacteria > Burkholderiales > Burkholderiaceae_B > Achromobacter. The sequence goes on from CBHWAL010000172.1 coordinate 625, forward strand.
GCGGATCTGGCGCGGCGTCTTCCCGGCCGCCACACCGACCCGCGACCTCGACCCGCGCCAACTGGCGCGCCTGAACCTGACGGGCGGCAGCATCCGCAACGTCGCGCTGAACGCGGCCTTCCTGGCTGCTGACGCCGGCTCCGAGGTCACCATGGCTCACGTGCTGCAAGCCGCGCACGCCGAAGCCGCCAAACGGGAACGGCCGCTGGCCGATGCCGAAACGAGGGGATGGCCATGAAATCCGCAATTCACCTGCATATCCGCGCGCTCAGCCTGCCGAGCCATGACGCGGCCCAACGCAATGCCTTCGTTGCCGCGCTGGTGCACGAGCTGGTCCGGCGCGCGGCGCTGAATGGCGGCGCGGCCACCGATGCCAATGCACAGCAGGTGCGCACCGTGGCGGACGGCGCGCAACCGGCGCAGGCTGGCACGCAGGCGGGCCGCGCCATCGCCGACACGTTTCATCTGAAGCACTGAGCCATGCCATGAGAACGTCCTTGTTCACGCCACGGCCGGACACCTCGCCGCCACGCTCGCGCCTGGTGATGCGGCGATGCGCCTGCGGTTGCGGCGGCAAGTCGAATTGCGCCGCCTCGTCGTCTTCCGGCCGAGCGAGGGCGGCAGTGCCCGAGCAGGTCGAGGACGTGCTGCGCAGCGCGGGCCAGCCGCTGGCCACCGCCGACCGGATGGAATTCGAGCGGCGCTACGGCCACGATTTCGGGCGCGTGCGCATCCACGCCGATGCGCGGGCCGCGGATTCGGCACGCGCGCTGGATGCGCAGGCCTACACCGTCGGCCCGCATGTGGCCTTCGGCGCCGGCCGCTACGCGCCGGGCACACGCCAGGGCCGCGACCTGCTCGCGCACGAGCTGGCGCACGTCGTGCAGCAGCAGGGGCGCTATCGTCCCGGGCTGCCGCTGGAACTTGGCCCGTCGCATTCGCCGCTGGAAGCGCAAGCCGACCGCGCCGCGCACAGCTTGTCCCGGCCCACAGCCGCGCCGGGCCTGGCGCAGACCGTGCAACGCGCCGGCATGGGCGACCTGCGCGTCGCCGAGGCCGAGGCACGCAAATGCCCGACGACGCACACCATGCCGGACGACGTGTATGACGCGGTCAACGAGGCCTGGTCCAAGTCCGGCCATGGTGGCGACACCGTCACCGAGCACGGCGGGCGCATCGTGTCCGACAAGGACGGCAAGCGCGTCATCCGCACCGGTTCGGGCGGCGGCGGCAGCATCAGCCTGCCCGCCGAGAAAAAGGGCGACTACACGCTCGGCACCTTCCACACCCACCCCTACAGCAAATCGGAGAAGTCGAAGCTGGGCGTGGCGTTCTCGGGCGGCGACGTGGCCAACTTCATGGCCGGCAACCAGGGCTGGGTGAAGTACGTGGGCGCCGGCAGTTGCAACTACGCGCTCAACATCCAGGACTACGAGGCCGTGTACGACTGCCGCAAGCGCAACGTCGATTTCAAGACACGCTGGAACGACGCGTTTGCCGCCGCCACCGGCACGTTCCAGGCCAAGGTCGAGACCGCCGTGCGGGCTTCGGTCGAGGGCTGCGGCATCTGCTTTTATCGCGCCTGCCGGCCGGATGAGGCCAGCGCGGTCCCCAAGAACATGAACCTGAACTAGGAGCCGCCATTGAAGACTGGAATGGCAAGACCGTCGTAGAGGTGCTGGATCTCTGCCACACGCGCTACGCGGACGTCACGATGGTCGACGAGCCGCCGGGCAAGCTGCGCGCCATCGAACTGGACTGCGTGGCGCGGGTGCCGGTGTCGCGCTTCGTGCTGGAGTTTGATTACCGCCCCGACCTCTTCAGCGCGGCGCGCCACTGGCCGGAAGCGCTGGTGGGCGCGCAGCGCATCACCGCCGTGCGCAACGCCGCTGAACCGCAGGCCTATCCATGAGCGGACCGCTTTCGCCCCGCCTGCTGCGCGGCGGCATCATTCTGATCGATCCGGCGAGCGGGGCGGTGCAGCGCGTGATTTCGCTGCAATACAACCCCGAGACGCTGACGCGCTCGTTGCAGCCGCAGAACGTGGACGACGGCGGCGCGGCGGGCGAGCCGCTGCGCCTGAAAGGGCCGCCCGCGGAAACGATCCGGCTGGACGCCGAACTGGACGCCACCGATCAGCTCGAATTTCCCGACGATCATCCCCAGGCGCGCGACACCGGCATCCATGCGCAGCTTGCCGCGTTGGAGACGATTGTCTATCCGGACAGCGCCGCGCTCATCCGAAACAACCAGATCGCCAATCTGGGCACGCTGGAAATCGCGCCCACGGTCGCGCCGCTGAGCCTGTTCGTGTGGAGCCGCGAGCGCGTGGTGCCGGTGCGCGTGACCGATTTCTCGATTACCGAAGAAGCCTTCGACGCGCGGCTCAATCCCATCCGCGCGAAGGTGTCGCTGGGTTTGCGCGTGCTGCACGTGGGCGATCTGGGCTTTGGCGACAAGGGTGGCCATCTGTACCTGGTGTATCAGCAGCGCAAGGAACGGCTCGCCGCACTGGCCGGTCTGGGCGACCTGGGCTCCGTCGGACTGGAGTCCCTGCCATGAGCGTGCAGCGCTTTCCCGCCAACAGCCGGTACCACGACGTGCCCACGGCGGAGATGCCTGGGCCGGACGGCCGGCCGCTCGTTTACCTGCGCCGGCGCTTTCTGCCGGACCCGGCGGCGCTGACGGCGGTGGGCGAGGTCGCCGTGGCCCCGGGCGACCGGCTGGACCGGCTGGCGGCCGCCGCGCTGGGCGATCCGCTGCAGTTCTGGCGTCTGGCGGACGGCAACGACGCGCCGCGCCCGGCCGCGCTGGAAGTGCCCGGGCGCAGCCTGCGCGTCACGCTGCCCGCGGCGCTGGGTGTTTCGATCGGTGGTGCGTCATTCGGCCCGCAATTCGGAGGCAGCGATGCTTAGCGGCGTGCACCTGACGCTGCTGGTCGGCCCCGGCCTGCCAGTGCCCGCGCCCCGTCCCGTCATGGACGGCCTGGAGCGTGTCGAGGTGTCATCGTCCGCGGACGGCCCGGGCGGCTTTCAGCTCACCTTCTCAGTCAGCAACCGCTCGCCGCTGCACACGCTGCTGGTGATCACCGGCGGCCAGGTGCCGTGGCTGCGCGTCATCCTGATCGCCACGCTGAACGGGCTGCCCACCGTGTTGATGGACGGGCTGGTCACGCGCCAGGAGATCACGGACGGCAACGCGCCCGGCCAATCGCGCCTGACCGTCACCGGCGAAGACCTGACCGTGGCGATGGACAAGCAGGACATGAGCGGCCTGCCCTACCCGGCCATGCCGCCGCCCGCGCGCGTCGCCGCCATCATCGGCCGTTACGCGCTGTACGGCATGCTGCCGCTGATCGTGCCATCGCCCTTTACCGACGTGCCGATTCCGGTGGAACGCATTCCGCTGCACGAAGGCACGGACCTGGCCTACGTGCGCCAGCTTGCGCGGGAAGTGGGCCACGTGTTCTACATCGAGCCCGGTCCGCTGCCCGGCGCCAACGTGGCGTACTGGGGACCGGAGATCCGGCTGGGGCCGGTCCAGCCCGCGCTCAACCTGGGTATGGACGTACACAGCAATGTCGAGTCGCTGTCGTTCGCGGTGAACCAGTCGGACGCCGCGCTGCCGGTCATCTTCATCCAGAATCCGCTGACCAAGTTTCCGATTCCGCTGCCCGTTCCCGACGTCAGCCTGACCAGTCCGCCGCTCGGCCTGCTGCCGCCGCTGGCCAAGGGGCTGACGCTGCTCAAGGACACCGCCAAGCTGTCGCCGGCCGCCGCCCTGGGTAAGGGTCTGGCCATGGCCGCCGGCACCACCGCTGACGCGGTGACCGCCGACGGATCGCTCAACGTGCTGCGCTACGGCCACGTACTCAAGTCACGCCAGCTTGTAGGCGTGCGCGGCGCGGGGCTGGCGTTCGATGGCCTGTACTACGTCAAGCGCGTCGACAGCTCCCTCAAGGCGGGCGAATTCCGGCAGCAATTCTCGCTGGCCCGCAACGGCCTGATCTCGACCCTGCCCCTGGTGCCCCCATGACAGAACCCCAACGCCACTACGGCAAATTCCGCGGCGTGGTGATCAACAACGTCGATCCCATGCAGATGGGCCGCATCCAGGTGCAGGTGCCCGACGTGCTGGGCCTGGGCGTCTCAAGCTGGGCGATGCCCTGCGTGCCGTTCGCCGGCCAGCAGAGCGGCGTGTTTGTCGTGCCGCAGGTCAGTTCGGGCGTGTGGGTGGAGTTTGAACAGGGCAAGTCCGATTACCCGATCTGGGTCGGCGGATTCTGGGGATCGGCTGCCGAAGTCCCCGCGCTGGCGCTGGCGGGTCTGCCCGTGTCGCCCAGCATCGTGCTGCAGACCGGCGGGCAGAACACGTTGATGATTTCCGATCTGCCGGGCCCCACCGGCGGCATCCTGCTCAAGACCAAGACGGGCGCGATGATATCGATCAGCGATGTGGGCATCACGCTGTCCAACGGCCAGGGCGCGACGGTGATGCTTGCCGGCCCAGCCGTCAACATCAACCAGGGCGCCCTGACGGTGACCTGAGGAGGCCAAGAGCATGCCCGGACCCTTGCTGCATCTCGGCGCCACCGTGCAGTGTTCGCACGGCGGCCAAGCCATCCCGACGTCGCCCAATCCGCGCGTGCTGCTGTCGGGCCAGCCGGCCGTGACCATCCTGTCGACGTATTCCATCGCGGGCTGCGCGTTTCCGCCGCCACCGTCGGGCAACGGCCCCTGCGTCACCGGCATGTGGCTCGCCGGCGCGACGCGCGTGCTGATCGGCGGGCTGCCCGCCGCGCTGCAGACGGGCTCGTCGATCTGCATGCCCACCGGCACGCCGATGCTGGCGCTGCAGGCGCAGGCGCGCGTCGTGGGCATGTAAGGACGCATCGTCATGACCATCCTGCGCTTTCCGTTCGAACCCGACGCGCGCGGCCGCAGCCGCAATGCCGACGACGCCACGCACGTGCGCGACATGATTGAACAGGTGCTGTTCACCGTGCCCGGCGAGCGCGTCAACCGGCCGGACTTCGGCTGCGGGCTGCTGCAACTGGTGTTCGCGCCCAACAGCGACACGCTGGCCGCCGCCGTGCAGATGAGCGTGCAAGGCGCGTTGCAGCAGTGGCTGGGCGAGCGCATCGCGGTGGAAGCGGTCAACGTCGCGCACCGCGTTGCGACCCTGCAGGTCGACGTGCAGTACGTGCTGCGCCAGGGTCAGCAACGGCGGCTGGCGCGCTTTACGCGGGATCTGCCATGAACCGCCAGTTCCGCAGCGCCAACCCGCGCCGGCTGCAACTGCTGCGCGCCCAGCAGCCACCCGGCGACAACGGCATTGCCTTTGTGGAGATCGACGCGGCCGACCAGCGCACGGTGCGCGTGGTGTGCGCGCATCCGGTGTCCGGCATCGGCCGCGCCCACGTGCGCATCGAAGGCGGCGCGCGCATTCGCGGCATCGCGCTGGCCGCGGACCCGGTGCTGTCGGGCAACGAGATCCGGCTGACCGTGGACAAGGCCGGCGATTTCTCGTGGTACACGCTCGCGCTCGTCAACCCGGCCGACCCCGACGCGCCGGCGCCGGGCTTTGACCTGTGCCTGTCCACCATCGAGATCAATTTCAAGGCGGGCTGCCCGTCGGAGTTCGACTGCGCCGATACGCACGCGTGCGATGCGCCGGCGCCGCCCGAGCCGCTGCTCGATTACCTGGCCAAGGATTACGAGAGCTTCCGGCGGCTGATGCTGGATCGCCTGTCGCAGAGCATGCCCGTCTTCACCGAGCGCAATCCCGCCGACTTCACCGTGGCGCTCGTGGAAACGCTGGCCTACGTGGCCGACCATCTTTCCTATGCGCAGGATGCCGCCGCCACCGAGGCCTATCTGGACACCGCGCGCCGCCGGACCTCGCTGCGCCGCCACGCCCGCCTCCTGGACTATCCCCTGCACGACGGCTGCAATGCCCGCGTCTTCGTCGCCGTTGAAGCAAACGCGCAGGGCGACGGCAGGGTCATTCCGGCCGGCACGCCGCTGTTGACCAGCGCGCCAGAAGCCGCGCTTGCCGCGCCCGTGCGCCGCCGGGACGCGCTGGACGGGCTGCCCGCGGCCGGCATCGAAGTGTTCGAGACGCTGCACGACCTGACGCTGCACGCCGCGCACAGCCGCATCCTTCTGCATGACTTCGCCGATCCCGCCTACTGCCTGCCGCGCGGCCAGACGCAGGCGGCGCTGGTAAACGATCCGCCGCTGGCGCTTGCCCCTGGCGACGTGCTGGTGTTCGAGGAAACGATCGACCCGTTGACCGGCCGCAAGGCCGACGCCGACCGCACGCATCGCCTGGCCGTGCGCCTGACCGAAACCCGCGCCGGCCGCGACGACCTGACCGGCACCGACCTGCTGCTGATCGCCTGGCATCCGGACGACGCGCTGCCGTTTCCGCTGTGCGTCAGCCGCGAATTCGACGACGGCGGCGCCCTGGTCAAGCGGGCCGTGTCCGTGGCGCGCGGCAACGTCGTCCTGGCCGACCACGGCCTGCAGCGCGACTGGACGCCGTTGCTGCCGGACACCGCGCCCGCGCGCGACGCGCCCGCCTCGCGGCCTTACCGCCCCCGCCTGCCGGACGCGGGCCTGGCCTGCGCCGAGCCCTACCGGCATGACCTCGCCGTGTCCGCCCTGCAGCCCGCCGGCGCGGCGCTGGCGCAGAACCCGCGCCGCGCGCTGCCCAGCGGCATGGCGCTGCAAGCGGACGACGCCAATCAGCCCGGCGACGTGCCCGCCCCCGCCAGCCCGGCGTGGTCGCCCCAGCGCAGCCTGCTGGCCAGCGCGCGCGACGCACGCGAGTTCGTCGTCGAAACGGAAACCGACGGGGCGGCGTGGCTGCGCTTTGGCGACAACCGCTACGGCGCCGCTCCCGTTGCGGGCGAACGCCTGTTGGCGCGCTACCGGCTGGGCGGCGGATCGGAGGGCAACGTGGGCGCCGAGGCCATCGGCGCACTCGTCACCGACGATGCGGACCTGATGCTGGGCGTGGCGCGTGTGCGCAATCCGCTGCCCGCACAGGGCGGCGCAGCGCCGGAACCGGCCGACGCCATCAAGCTCAACGCGCCCGAGGCCTTCCGGGTACAGGAACGCGCCGTCACGGCCGACGACTACGCGCGCCTGGCCGAACGCCATCCGCAGGTGCAGCGCGCGGCAGCCCGGCTGCGCTGGACGGGCAGTTGGCACACGGTCTTTCTGACCGTCGACCGGCGCGGCGGGCTGGCGGTGGACGCGCCGTTTCGCGCCATGCTGCGCGCCTTCATGGAGCGCTTCCGGCTGGCCGGGCAGGACCTGGAATTCTCCGATCCCGTGCACGTGCCGCTCGACATCCTGCTGCGCGTCTGCGCGGCGCCGGGCCACTTTGCCGCGGACGTCAAGGCGGCGCTGCGCGATGCCTTCACCGCAGGCTTGGACCGTGCGGGCCGGCCGGGCTTCTTTCATCCCGACCGCTACACCTTTGGCACGCCGCTGGCGCTGTCGGCGCTGATGCGCGCCGTCATGGCGGTACCCGGCGTGGCGTCTGCGCGCGCGGAGCGCTTCCAGCGGTGGGGCCGCGACCCCGCCGGCGAGCTGGACACGGGCCGTCTGGTGGCCGCGCCGCTGGAAGTGCTGCGCGCCGACGGCGACCCGAACTTTCCCGAGAACGGCCGCATCGACTTCATCGTGGAGGGCGGATCATGACAACCCCCGACGATTGCGGCTGCTGCGCGGGTCAGCCTTCGCTCACGCCGTCCGAACTGGACAATCCGCCGGGCCAGCCCGCCTTGCGCCTGCGCATCGGCACGCACGGCCGCTTTCTTGCCAGCCTGACGGCGGACCTGGCGCGGTCACCGGCCCTG
>CBHWAL010000173.1:0-8471 GCA_966111495.1 uncultured Achromobacter sp.
AAAGGCGATGTCGTCAACGAAGTGTTCACGCAGGTCAACCAGCCCGACTACTCCGTTGAACTGGCCGCGCTGGCCGACGCCAAGCCTGACGCCGCGTATGTCTTCTTTCCTGGCGGCATGGGCGTGAACTTCATCAAGCAGTATCGCCAGGCCGGACTCTTCGGCAAGATCCCGCTCTTGTCGGTGGACACCATCGACGGCGCCACGCTGCCCGCCCTGCAAAAGGACGCGCTGGGCGCGGTCACCAACGTGCCGTACTCGCCGGACCTGGACAACGCCGCCAACAAGGCCTTTGCCGCAGCCTTCCGCCAGAAATACGGGCGCGAGCCGTCCAGCTACGCCGCGCAGTCCTATGACGCCGCCCAGCTGATCGGCTCGGCGCTCAAGAAGACCGGCGGCAAGACCGACGACAAGGACGCGTTGCGCCGTGCCCTGGAAGCCGCCGACTTCCAATCGGTGCGCGGCGAATTCCGCTATCAGCCCAACCACTTCCCCGTGGCCGGATTCTTCCGGGCAGACGTGGCCGAGAAAGCCGACGGCAAGGTCGCGTTCGTGAACAAAGGCCCCATCTTCCCCGACCTGTCCAAGGTCTCCGACCAGTACGCCGCCCAGTGCGTCATGAAGTGAAGCGGGCGGCCCTGACGGCCGCCAGCAAGGGGGTGTAGCCATGTCCACGACGCTGCTGCTGGTGCAGGCCCTGAACGGCCTGCAACTCGGCATTCTGCTGTTCCTGCTGGCCGCCGGCCTGACGCTGGTGTTCGGCATCATGAATTTCATCAACCTGGCGCACGGGTCGCTGTACATGATGGGTGCGTTCATCGCGGCCACCGTGTTCCGGCACACCGGCTCGTTCCTGCTGGCCGCCGCCGCGGTCGTTGCAGGCATGGCGGCGCTTGGGCTGCTGCTGGACCGCATCGCGCTGGCGCGGCTGTATCCGCGCGATCACCTGGACCAGGTGCTGGCCACCTTTGGTTTCATCCTCTTCTTCAACGAACTGACCCGCATCCTGTGGGGGCCCGCGCCGATCAGCATGGGGCTGCCGACCTGGCTGTCCGGCACCATCGACATCCTGGGCGTCACGTATCCGCTGTACCGGTTTCTCATCATCGTGGTCGGGCTGGTGGTCGCGGCGGGGTGTTACGTGCTGATCCATCGCACTCGGCTCGGCATGCTGATCCGCGCCGGGTCCACCGACCGCATGATGGTCGGCGCGCTAGGTGTAAACATCGCGCGCCTGAACACGCTGCTGTTTGTGCTGGGCGCGGTGCTGGCGGGCCTGGCCGGGCTGATGGCCGGTCCCATTCTGTCGGCGCAGACGGGCATGGGCGAACCCATCCTGATCCTGACGCTGGTGGTCATCGTCATTGGCGGCATCGGCTCCGTACGCGGCGCGTTCCTGGCCGCGCTGATGGTCGGGCTGATCGACACGCTGGGACGCGCGCTGCTGCCGACGCTGCTGCGCGCCGCCCTGCCTCCGGCAGCGGCCAATGCCGCGGGCCCCGCCATCGCGTCGATGCTTATCTACATCGTCATGGCGCTGGTGCTGGCGATGCGGCCGCAGGGCCTCTTTCCCGTCAGGCACGGATAAGGACGCCGACGCCATGTTCACGTTATCCCCCCGCACGCTGGCCGCCGCCGCGCTGCTGCTCTTGTTCGCCCTGGTGCCCGTCTACGCGCAATGGCAGGGCGAACCGTTTCTGCTGGCGCTGTTCGGCCGCGTGCTGGTCTACGGCATCGCGGCGCTGGCGCTCAATCTGCTGCTGGGCTACGGCGGCATGGTGAGCTTCGGCCATGCGCTGTATCTGGGCCTGGGCGCGTATTCCGTCGGCGTGCTGTCGCACTACGGCATCGAAAGCGGCTGGCTGCATTTGGCCGGCGCGATCGGCGCGTGCGCGGCCGTCGGGCTGATCAGCGGCTATGTGGTCATGCGCACCACCGGCATCGCGTTCATCATGATCACGCTGGCCTTCGCGCAGATGTTCTACTTTTTGGCCACCGGTCTGGAAGGCTTTGGCGGCGACGACGGCATGTCGCTTTTTGCCGGCAGCGACTTCGGCCTCTTCCGGCTGGACACGCCGCTCGCCCTGTATTGCACGGCCTTCGGCGTGCTGCTGCTCGTGCTATGGCTGATGCACCGGCTGATCCACGCGCCCTTCGGCATGGCCCTGCGCGGCTGCCAGGCCAACGAGCGCCGCATGCGCGCGCTGGGCTTTCCCACGCTGCGCTACCGGCTCGCCGCTTACGTGATTTCCGCGGTCGTCTGCGGCGTGGCGGGCGTGCTGCTGGCGAACCTCACCATGTACGTCTCGCCGTCCTACCTGGCGTGGACCACGTCCGGCGAACTGATCGTCATGGTCGCGCTGGGCGGCCTGGGCACGCTGTTCGGTCCGGTGGCCGGCGCGCTGGCGTTTCTGCTGCTGGAAGAAGGCCTGAAGCTCATCACTGATCACTGGATGCTGGTCATGGGCCTGTTGATCGTCGGCGTGGTGCTCGCCTCGCGGCGCGGCGTTTACGGCAGCCTGTCCGCCGCGCCGTGGCGCATCCCGCGCAGGACGGCACGCCATCCCAAAGGAGCGCCGCAATGAGCGCGCTGCGCATCGAGAACCTGGAAAAGCGCTACGGCGGGCTGACGGTCACCGACAAGCTATCTCTGGACGTGGCCAGCGGCGAGCTGCATGCCGTGATCGGCCCCAACGGCGCCGGCAAGACCACGCTGATCGGGCAATTGAGCGGCGAGCTTCGGCCGGACGCCGGACGCGTGCTGCTCGACGGCAGGGACGTCACGCGCATGCCGGTGGAAAAGCGCGTGCGCCACGGCCTGGCGCGCTCGTATCAGATCACCTCGGTCTTCAAGGCCTTCACGGCGCTGGAGAACGTGGCGATGGCGGTGCAGGCGCGGCGCGGCCACAGTTTCCGGTTCTGGCGGCCCGTGCTTTCAACACCGGCATTGACCGAACCCGCCCGCGAAGCGCTGGCCCTGGCTGGCCTGTCGGCGCGTGAAAACACGCCGGCCAGCGACCTTGCCCACGGCGAACTGCGCCAGCTTGAGCTGGCCATGGTGCTGGCATGCCAGCCGTCGCTGCTGCTGCTGGACGAACCCATGGCGGGCATGAGCCAGCACGAATCCGAGGCCATGACACGGCTGTTGCTGTCGCTGCGCGGCCGCTACACGATCCTGCTGGTGGAACACGACATGCAGGCCGTCTTCGCCCTGTCCGACCGCATCACCGTGCTGGTGTACGGCCGCGCGCTCGCGTGCGGCACCGCCGACCAGATCCGCGACGATCCCCAGGTCCGCGAGTGCTATCTGGGCAGCGAGCGCGGCCGCACCCGGGAGGCGCGCCCATGACCGCCCTGCTCTCGCTTCGCGGCGTCACCGCGCACTACGGCGCCAGCCAGGCGCTCTTCGGCATCGACCTGGACATCGCGCCCGGCGAATTTGTGACCCTGCTGGGACGCAACGGCATGGGCAAGTCCACCACCGTCAAGGCGGTGATGGGCCTGAACCCCGCCTCGCGCGGCGCCATCAGCTTCGACGGCGCGGACATCAGCCGCCTGCCTTCCTACAAGGTGGCGCAGTGCGGCATCGGGCTGGTGCCTGAAGGCCGGCATGTCTTTCCCAATCTGTCGGTGCGCGAGAACCTGGTGGCCACCGCGCACAACCGGCAAGGCGCGGCGCAGCCCTGGACGCTGGAACGGGTGTACGCCCTGTTCCCGCGTCTGTCCGAACGCGCCAGGCACCTGGGCAGCCACCTGTCTGGCGGCGAACAGCAGATGCTGGCCATCGGCCGTGCGTTGCTGACCAATCCCCGGCTGCTGATCCTGGACGAGGCCACTGAAGGGCTTGCGCCCGTTGTGCGCGAAGAGATCTGGGCCGCGCTGGATACGCTGAAGCAGACCGGTTTGGCCGTGCTGTGCATCGACAAGAACCTGGAGCCGCTGCTGGCGACCGCCGACCGCCACGCCATCGTGGAGAAAGGGCGGGTTGCGTGGACCGGCACGTCGCGGGAATTCCTGGACGACGAGGCGCGGCTGCTGCAGTACCTGGGGGTATAGGAACAGGGCCGAGGGTTGCGCAGCTACGCCTGACGCGCCGGCGGCAACGCAACGCCCAGCCGGCTGCTCCACAACTGCATTTCATCCCACAGCGCGGGCGGCACGGGCAGGCCAAGCCGCTGCCGTTCCTGCTCGTGCTCCGCCTCCGGATCGCCAGGCATGCGGGGCCCGCCGTGCGCCTGCGACAGCTCGACCGCCATCCCCGCCACCACCGCGGCCAGCGCCGCGCCACCCGCAAAGCGCGCCGGGTCGATGACGATGAAGAACGCCCCCAGCTCGCGCGGCTGGTCCAGTGCCTCGTACATCGACGAGATGTGCGGGCCGAATGGATTGCCGTTGAGCGGTCCGCACAGCAGCTCGACCATCATCGCAAGGCCGTAGCCCTTGTGGCCGTATTCCTCGCCACCCAGCGGCCGCAAGGCGCGCGCGGCCCGGGCATCGGTGCAGGCATGTCCCTGGCCGTCCAGCGCCACGCCCGCCGGCAACGCCACGCCATCGCGCCGGGCATTCATGACGCGGTTCCAAGGAATGGAGGTCGTGGCCATGTCCAGGCACAGCGGCGGCCCATCGGCGCGCGGAAACGCCAGCGATAGGGGATTCGTGCCGAAGAACGCGTCGCGCCCGCCAAAGGGCGCGGCGATCGAGTCCGAATGCGTGAAGGCAATGCCGATCAAGCCCTGCCGAGCTGCCGCGCGGCTGTACAGGCCAATCGCCCCGCAATGCGAGGAATCGCTGACGCCGACCGCCGCCACGCCAGCCTCGCGCGCCAGCTCAATGGCCAGCGCGTTGGCCCGATGCGCCACCACGATGCCCTGCCCCCGGCCGCCGTGCACCTGCGCCGTGCCTGGCCCCGTGCGCGCGATGCGGACGTCGGGCCTGGCCAGGATCGAGCCATGCGCCACGCGATTCAGGTAATGCGGCAGCCGCGCGATGCCGTGCGAGTCGATGCCCCACAGGCTGGTCTGCGCCAGGCTGTGCGCCAGGCAGCGCGCATCGTCCTCGGGAAAGTCCTGCGCAAGCAGGCACGCCTCGGCCCAGCGTTCCCATTCGTCGGCGGTCACGCGGCTGTCGGCGTCCATGCTTGTCTCCTAGGTGGCCGCCTGCACGGCGTGGAGCACGCCATGTTCGCGCAGCGCTTCAAGATGTTTGGTCAGGCATTCGACGAACGCGGGCGAATCGCCCAGGTCGCCGAACACAGGTTTGAAGCGCGCCAGCACCGTCGCGCGCCGCTGCGCCGCCTGCGACGGCTTGGCGGCATGCGCGGCCACCTCGGCGCGCGACAGCAGGCGGTCCAGCCGCGCCGCGATCGGATCCTGAATGGCGTAAGCGCTGCCCAGTTCGTCTTCGCCGCGCAGGTAGTTCAGCCACGCCGCCACCGCCAGGCACAGGCGATCGATGCCGTGACCCGCGCGCAGGCGATCGCGGATGGTGTCGAGCAGGCGTTGCGGCAGCTTCTGCGACCCGTCCATGGCGATCTGCGACAACGGATGCGGCAGCGCCGGGTTGGAAATCCGCTCCAGGAACCGCAGGCGGTATTCCACCAGCCCCGCATCGGGAATGCCGCGCAGCGTCGGCGCGATTTCCTCGCGCATCATGGCTTCGACGAACGCGCGCAGCGCCGGGGTGTTGGCGGCGTCGGCCATCGTATGCAGGCCCAGCGCCGCGCCCAGATACGCCAGGGCCGAATGCGGTCCGCTGACCATGCGCAGTTTCAGGCGTTCGTAGGGCGCCGCGTTGCGCACGAAGGTGGCGCCGCCCTGCGCGTCCCAGGCGGGGCGGCCGGCGGCAAACTTGTCTTCGATCACCCAGTTCAGATAGGGCTCGCCCAGCACCGGCCAGGCGTCCTCGACGCCCAGGCGCTCGGCGATCCGCTGGCGGTCCTGGTCTTCGGTGGCCGGCACGATGCGGTCGACCATGGAGTTCGGGAACGTGCAGTTGCGGTCGATCCAGTCGGCCAGCGTCACGTCCACCCGCAGCGCAAACGCCAGCACCAGACTGCGCAGCGTATCGCCGTTGCCGCGCAGGTTGTCGCACGACATCAGCGTGATCGGCGGCAGGCCGCGCTCGCGGCGCAGGGCCAGGCCATGGACCAGGATGCCGATGGTGCTGCGGGGCCGGATGGGGTTTTCCAGGTCGTGCAGGATGTCCGGATCGTCCCAGCGCAGGTGGCCGGTGGCCGGTTCGTGGCTGTAGCCCTTTTCCGTAACGGTCAGGCTGACGATGCGGGTCTGCGGGTACGCGATGCGTTCCAGGACCGCGTTGGGGTCCTCGTCGGCCACCATCACGCGCAGCACGGAGCCCACGATGCGCAGTTGCTCCCGGTCCTGGCCGTCCGGGCCGGCGTCGCGCACCGCAAGGGTGTACAGGCCGTCCTGCGGCGTCAGCGCATCGCGCGTGGCGGGGTGACGCAAGGATACGCCCAGGATGCCCCAGCTCAGGTCGCCGCTGGCCTGCATGGCCTGGTCCGTGACCACCGCCTGATGCGCCCGGTGAAATGCGCCCAGACCCAGGTGGACGATGCCCGGCGTCAGCCGGCTGCGGTCGTAGCTGGGCTTTTCCACGTCGGCGGGCAGACGCGGCAATGACTCGGAATTCAGACGTTCAAGCATGGGTGCGCAATGCCTAAAAGGGGCGACGCCAGGGTATAGCACGCCCCGAGCCGTCTTCGCTACATCACCGCGCCAAGTTGCCACGGAACGAATTCGTTTTGCCCGTAGCCGTGCGTCTCGCTGCGGGTGCGCCGGCCCGATGCCGTCTGCAGCATGAGCTGGAAAATGCGCTCGCCCATCTGCGCCACGCTTTGCGCGCCGTCGACCACTTCGCCGCAATTGATGTCGATGTCGTCGGCCTGGCGCTGCCACAGCGCCGTGTTGGTGGACAGCTTGAGCGACGGCGCAGGCGCGCAGCCATAAGCGGACCCGCGGCCGGTGGTAAAGCAGATCAGGTTGGCGCCCCCCGCCACCTGCCCGGTGGCCGACACCGGGTCGTAGCCCGGGGTATCCATGAAGACCAGTCCGCGGGTATGCACGGGTTCGGCGTATTCGTAGACGTCCGTCAGGTTGGTCGTGCCGCTCTTGGCGATGGCGCCCAGTGACTTTTCCAGGATGGTGGTCAGGCCGCCCGCCTTGTTGCCGGCCGAGGGGTTGTTGTCCATCTCGGCGTCGTTGCGGGCGCAGTAGTCTTCCCACCAGCGCACGCGCGCCAGCAGTTTTTCGGCCACGGCGGGCGTCTGTGCCCGGCGCGTCAACAGGTGTTCGCCCCCGTAGATCTCGGGCGTCTCGGACAGGATTGCCGTGCCGCCGTGGCGCACCAGCAAGTCCACCGCCGCGCCCAACGCCGGGTTGGCGCTGATGCCGGAATAGCCGTCCGACCCGCCGCATTGCAGACCCACGGTCAGGTGGCTGGCGGGCACGGCCTGGCGTTCGACGCGGTTGGCCTGCTCCAGCATGCGTTCGACCAGTTCGATCCCGCGCGCCACCGTCTTGCGCGTGCCGCCCGTGTCCTGGATGTTGAACGTGTGCAGCATGCCGCTTTCACGCAGATGCTCCTGTTCCATCAGCCCGCCGATCTGGTTGGTCTCACAGCCCAATCCCACGACCATCAGCCCGCCAAAGTTGGCATGGCGCGCGTAGCCGCCGAGCGTACGCCGCAGCACGCGCAGCGGTTCGCCGTCGCTGCCGGTGGCACAGCCCGCCCCGTGCGTCAGCGCCACGACGCCGTCCACATTCGGACAGGCGGCCAGCGCCTCGGGCCGGATGTCGCGGCGGAAGTGGTCGGCAATGGCGCGAGCCACCGTGGCCGAACAGTTCACGCTGGTCAGGATGCCGATGTAGTTGCGCGTGGCGATGCGGCCGTCGGCGCGCACTATGCCGTCAAACATGGCCGGCTCGCCCACGTAATCGGTTGGCCGCGCATCCTGCCCGATGGCGTAGTCGCGCTCGAAATCCGAGAACTCCAGATTCTGGCTATGCACGTGCTGGCCGGGCGCGATGTCCTGCCGCGCCACGCCGATAATCTGGTTGTAGCGGCGCACCGGCTCGCCGGCCGCAATGGCGCGCACCGCCACCTTGTGGCCGGGGGGCACCAGCCCCACGACCGTCACGCTCTCGCCTTCCAGCCGCGTGCCGCTGACGAGCTGGCGCCGGGCGATCACCACGTTGTCCGCCGGGTGGATGCGTATGACTGCGGTATCGGTCTGCGACATGAGAACTCCGGAAGGCAAGAGGACGCGGGAATCAGCCGTCGATCAGCGCGGGATCCCACGCATGGACGCGCTGGCGCTGTTCGCCAAGCCCGGCGATGCCCAGTTTCATCTCGTCGCCCGCCTTCAGGTAGACGGGCGCGGGCTTCTGGCCCATGCCCACGCCGGGCGGCGTCCCGGTGCTGATGAGGTCCCCCGGATACAGCGTCATGAA
>CBHWAL010000174.1:0-8466 GCA_966111495.1 uncultured Achromobacter sp.
GCGCCGCGCGGGCGGCGGTTCGGCTCGATGGCGTGGGCAAAGAGGGCGTCGCCGTCGCGCGCGACGATCAGCCGGTCCTGCGGCGCCCGGCCGCGCGTGTACTGCGGCAGGTCGTCCAGTTGCACGTCGAAAAAGCGCGTCACCGGCAGGCCGATCAGCTCGCGCGGATTGCGCCAGTCCAGCCCGGCGGCGCGCGCCAGCAGCTTGGCGCCGCTATGCGTCATGCCCAGCACGCGGCCGGCGCCGTCCAGCGAGATCGCGGCCTCCGGATCCACGTCCAGGAACTCCGGCGAACGGGCAAAGCGCAGCACCCATTCGTTGCGCGTGCGCGCCATCAGGTTGGCCAGCTCGATGCGCCGCGTGGTGCTGTTGACCAGGTGCAGCGCCAGATTCTGGCTGGCCTTCAGGCTGGGCGAACTGAGCAGCGAGATGTCCAGCACGGCGGCCAGCTCGCCGTCGGCGCTGTAGATGGGCGCGGCGGTGCAGGACAGCGGCGTGTGCGTGTTGTCGAAGTGATCAGTCTGGTGGATGGTGAGCGCTTCACCGGTTTCCAGGCAGGCACCGACCGCGCAGGTGCCGGCGCGCTGCTCCGACCATTCCGACCCCAGATATAGCCCGGCCTTGCGCAGTTGCGCGGTCTGCTGGGCGTCGCCCAGGAATTCCACCGTGACGCCTTGCCGGTCGGCCAGCAGCAGCACGTAATTTTGGCCGGCCACCTGGCGGAATAGGTGGTCAAGCCCGCTGCGGGCAATGGCGATCAAGGCCTCGGACTGCTGGCGGTGTTCGCGCAGGCGGCCGTCGGGGACGATGTAGGCCTCGCAGGCGTGGGCCGGGTCGAGGCGATACTGATCCAGGCACCGCAGCCAGCTGCGCACCACATGCGCGTCGCGCTGCGTGGGCAGGCCCTGGCCAACCTGTTCGATTTCGCGGATATGGGCGGAGTGCAGGGATTCCTGACTGGGCATGTCGTCTCCAGGGTTCGCCCGATCTGCGCCGGATCAACGGGCAGCATGCCCAAGCGGAGACGCCGCTGTAAATGCTGGTTATCCAGCAGTCGGGCGGTCCCCTGTGCCGCCCTGCATCCGCCTACAGATCGACCCGCACCTTGCCCGCCTGCACCAACCCCGCGACATCCCGGATCTCTGCCAGCAGCGCGTCCTGCAACTGCGCGGGCGTGCCGCCGGTGGGCTCGAACCCCTGCTCGGCCAGCTTGGCATGTACGGACTCGGTCTTCAGGGCGCGGTTGATGCCTTGGTTCAGCGCGGCGATCGTCGCTTCGGGCGTGCCTGCCGCGCAATACGTGCCGAACTGGATCTGCGCCGAGAAACCCGCAAAGCCGCTTTCGGCAACGGTGGGGATCTCCGGATACTTGGGAAGACGCTGCGGGCTGGTGACGGCCAGCACGCGCAGGCGGCCGCTCTTCAGGTAGGGCTCGACGGCGGCGACGGTCGCCACGACCACCTGGATCTGGCCGCCCAGCAGGTCGGTCATCATCGGGCCGGTGCCGCGATACGGCACGTGCAGCATCTCCATCTTGCACGCGGCCTGCAGCAGCTCGGTGGCCAGGTGCTGGGGCGTGGCGTTGCCTGGGGTGCCGAAGGTGAGCCCCTTGGGCTCGCGCTGCGCCTGTGCCACCAGCTCGGCCAGCGTCTTGGCCGGCAGGTCGCTGTTGACCGCCACCATGTAGGGCGACCGCGCGATGGGGCAGACGGGCGCCAGTTGCTTGAGCACGTCTTCAGGCGGCCGGGCGTAGTAGCGCACCGACGGGACCAGCCCGGCAAACAGCAGCATGCTGCCGTCCTTGGCGCCATTGGCCGTGTAATCCGCGCCCAGCATGCCGCTGGCGCCGGGCTTGTTCTCGACGATGACCGAGCGCTCCAGCGCGCCTTCCAGCGACGCGGCGATGACGCGGCCCAGCACGTCGGTGCCGCCGCCCGGCGGGAAGGGCACGATCACGCGCAGGGGCGTCTCGCGCGCGGCGGCCAGGCGGGTGACGGTGGCGCCCAGCGGGGCCAGCGACATTGCTGCCAGCGTCTTGATGAGGGTTCTGCGGTCCATGTGTCTTGTCTCCGTCCCCGCATCGTGGCGGGGTGTCGCGCATCGTCTCTGTCAGGGCGGACGATGTCGGGTTCGGGGGAATGCGGTTGATGCGGTGTCGTCGGCTAAGCCTTTGCGGAATGCGCTTGCACTGCCTGCGCCTGCGCCGGATGCGCCGACACAAAGCTGCGCAGCGCGGCCGCCACCGTGCCGGGCTCCTCCACTGGCAGCATATGACGCTGTTCAGGCGCCACGCGAGCGCAGGCGCGGGGCAGCGCCCGCGCCAGCTCGCGCGTCATGCGCGGGTTCGAGCCGACATCGTGTTCGCCCGTCATGACCAGCACGGGGCAGGCGATGTCCGGCGCGGCCTGCGAGAGCAGCGGGTCGCCCAGCGCGAACAGCCCGTAGGCGGAAAGAAAGCTCTCGCGGTCGTTGTCGAGCAGGCGCTGTTCGATCTGCGCGACGCGCGCGGGCCGCGCGGCTTGAAACGCAGGCGTGAACCAGCGCGATAGCGACACCTTGGCGGCTTCCCGCGGATCCTGCGTGGCGGCCGCCGTCAGCCGGGCGCGCACAGCGGCGGATTCCTCTTCCGTGCGGCGAAACACCGTGCTCAGCAGCACCAGCCGGCCGACGCGTTCGGGCCGGGCAGCCGCATAGGCGCCCGCGATCAGGCCGCCCATGGAATAGCCCAGCACGGTCGCCTGTTGCAAGCCCGCGGCGTCCAGCTCCGCGTCCAGTTGCGCGATGAAGTCCTGGATGTCCGCTTGCCCGCGCAACGCGGGCGCGGCGCCGTGGCCCAGCAGGTCATAGCGCAGCACGTCGAAGTCCGGTTCCAGCAAAGGAACCAGGTCATCCCACAACGTGTGGTCCAGGCCGACGCCGTGCAAGAGGACCAGAGGTTCGCCGCGGCCGGCGCGCCGCCGTTGCGTGGTCATTTGGCGCGCGCCTCCGCTTCCTGTTCCAGTTCCTTCAGGTCCGAATACCGGTTGCCGATGCGGTGATGCGGACGGCCCGAGGTGGCGGCGCCCAGCGCGATCACGATCTCGTCCGGCGCCGGCGCGTCGTTGATGGTGGTCTGCACGGTCAGGTAATGCGAGCGCAGGCCTTCGTCCAGCTTGTGCATCAGCGGCACCGAGATCACGCAGCCGGGACCCCCGCGCATGTTGGTGAAGCTGAGATAGCTGGTGCCGCCCACCGCGTTGCGGTAGAAGTTGCCGAAGCGCAGCGTGTGGATCAGCGCGGACGCGTGTTCGACCTCGCCGGCCGTGCCCACCACGGCGGCCTTGCCGTAGGCCTCGATGTTGTCCGCCGACCCGGCCTGGCGCAGGATCTCGCTGACCAGCAGTTCGCCCAGCGGGGGCGCGGCTTCCAGAATGCCCGGCCGCTGATCGTCCTGACACGGCCGGCCGGCCCACGGATGGCGGATCCCGGCGGCGGCCACGATCAACCCCAGCGGGCGATCGGCCGCGCGGCCGCCTTCAATAAGGGTTTTCTCGACGTAACTGACTACCTTGCGCACTTGCAGTGACATACGCGCTGCTCCAAAAGCCGGGGATGAATGACGAGTCCATTGTTCGACGCCCCGCGCGTTTTTGACAAACCAAATTAACGTGAACTAACTTCAGGAAATCCGAATTTGAGTCGCCCGACCCCATGCCCACGCCCCTGAAAATCCAGCACCTGCGCCAGTTCCTGATGGCCGCCGACCACGGCAGTTTTCGTTTCGCCGCGCAGGGCACGTTCCGGTCGCAGGCGGCTGTGTCGGCCGCCATGCAGGATCTGGAGCAACAGTTGGGCGCGCCGCTCTTCGAACCGGGTAAGCGCGCGCAACTGACCGCGCTGGGCCAGGCGGTCGCGCCGCTGTTTCGCGAGCTGCTGGCCACGCATGACCGCGTGCTGGATGCGGCGCGGCAATTCGGCATGGGCAGCCAGGGGCCCGTGGCGCTGGCCGTCATGCCGTCGCTGGCGGATGAATGGCTGCCCCGACTGCTGGAACGCTATGCGCGCAGCCACCCGGACATCCGCATCCGCGCGCTGGACGAAACGTCGCCCGAGGTGCATCGGCTGGTGCTGGCGGGGGACGTGCAGGTGGGCGTGGCCGGACAATCCCCGCGCACGGCCGAGGTGGCCTTCACCCCGGTGGCGCGCGACGCCTTTGGTCTGGTCTGCAAGAAGAATCATCCGCTCGCCCGGCGGCGCGGGCCGGTGACCTGGGCGGCGCTGGCGGACGAACGCCTGATCGGCAACGCCACCTTCGAAACGCTGAAGAACCGCCAACTGGGCAGCGGCATCGACGACCCGGCGATCGTGGTGTCCAACCGCGCATCGCTATTGGCCAGCGTGGTGGGCGGCCTGGGCGTGACGGTGCTGCCGGTGCTGGCGCGGCCCGCGGCGGGCAGTGGCCTTGTCTTTGTGCCGCTGGTCGAACCGGTGGTCGAACGCATCGTCGGCGTGCTGACGCGCAAGGAAGAGACTCTGCTGCCATCGGTGGCTGCCATGCACGCGCTGGCGCTGCGGTCGCTGGCGCAGTTCACGCGCCGCAAGGGCGCGGTGCTGGTGTAGGCGGAAAGGGGGCAGCCGGATTTCGGTGCGGCCTTACCCTCCGCACGCGTAGATCATGAATTGCCGGAAGGCTTCGGCCGGCTTGGCCATGGCCGCGCGCGCATGCCACAGCAGGCCCGCTTCCATGGGCGGCACGGCATCGGTGATGGGCACCGCCTCAATCTTGCGGCCTTCGAGCGACCACGGCCGGTAGACCATGTCCGACAGCATCGTCACGCCAAACCCATGCGCGACCAACCCCCGCAGCGCCTCCATCGACCGCGTCCGAAAGGCAATATCCGGCTGCAGACCGTGGCTGCGCCAATAGCCCAGCGTGGACCGTTCGCCCTCGTCCATTTCCAGCAGGATGTACGGATAGCGCGCAATGTCGGCCAGCGACGGCGCGGCCGCCTGCGTCAGCGGATGCCCGGCCGCCGTCCACAACTGGCGCCGCGATCGCACCAGCACGTGATGACCGAAGCGCTCGCGTTTGTCGATGTTGGACAGCAGCGCCACGCCCAGCTCCACGTCGCCGCTCGCCACGGCCTGTTCGATCTCGGGGCGGTCCAGGTCGACGAGGTCCAACACCACGTCGGGATACCGCCGCCGAAAGCGCGCCAGCAGATCGGGCAGGAAGTACCCCAGCACCGTATACGACGCCGCAATCCGCACCGACCCGCGCAGCGCATAACGCTGAAACCCCGGCTCGCGTAGCGCGTCATCCAGGGAATCGAGCACGTCGCGCGCGCGCTGATGGAAGTTGTGGCCCTCGGGCGTCAGCGTCACCCCGTGCGCGTGGCGGTCGAACAGGCGAACACCCAGTTGCGCCTCCAGCGCCAGTACGGCGTTGGTCACCGCGGATTGCGAGACATGTTCGTCGGCCGCCGCCATGGAAAACCGCCCGGTGCGGGCGGCGGCGGCGAAGTAGCGGAGTTGGCGGAGCGTGACGTCATTAGCCATGTGTTTTTCACATACCAGCTAGTCGAATATATGAATATACGATGGCTTCGCGCCTTCCTACACTGCGGAAAACACGTAAATGCCCGCACCGCAGATTGCAGGAGACAACCCCCATGAACGCCCCTCTACCCCCCGGCGTGGCCGACACCCATGGCCTGTCGCTGGACGACAAATACGCGCAGCCCACCGGCCGCGTGTACCTCAGCGGCACGCAGGCGCTGGTGCGCTTGCCCCTCATGCAGAAGCAGCGCGATGCGCAGGCCGGCCTGAACACTGCGGGCTATGTGTCCGGCTATCGGGGTTCACCGCTGGGCGGACTGGATCAGGCGCTGTGGAAGGCCAAGCGCCACCTGAAAGCGAACGACGTGGTGTTTCAGCCCGGCCTGAATGAGGACCTGGCGGCCACCGCAGTCTGGGGATCGCAGCAGCTCAATCTGTTCCCCGGCGCGCAGCGCGATGGCGTCTTTGGCATGTGGTACGGCAAGGGGCCGGGTGTGGATAGGTCGGTGGACGTGCTCAAGCACGCCAATTCGGCCGGCACATCCGCGCACGGCGGGGTGCTGATGCTGGCGGGCGACGACCACGCCGCCAAGTCTTCGTCGGTGGCGCATCAGTCGGAACACGTGCTGATCGCCAGCGGCATTCCGGTGCTGTACCCGTCAAATGTGCAGGAATACCTGGACTACGGCCTGCACGGCTGGGCCATGAGCCGTCACACGGGCCTGTGGGTGGCGATGAAATGCGTGACGGATGTGGTGGAATCCAGCGCGTCGGTCGACGTGGACCCGTCGCGCGTGCAGATCGTGCTGCCCGAGGACGGCATGCCGCCGGGCGGCCTGAACATCCGCTGGCCGGATTCTCCGCTGGCGCAGGAGGCGCGGCTGCTGGACCACAAGTGGTACGCGGCGCTCGCCTATGTGCGCGCCAACAAGCTGAACCGGGTGGTGCTGGATTCGCCGCGCGCGCATTTCGGCATCATGACCGCGGGCAAGGCCTACCTGGATGTGCGCCAGGCGCTGAACGACCTGGGGCTGGACGAGGCGGCCTGTGCGCAGGCCGGCATTCGCGTGCTGAAGGTGGGCTGCATCTGGCCGCTGGACGCGCAGGGCGCGCGCGAGTTTGCGACCGGCCTCAAGGAGATTCTGGTTGTCGAGGAAAAGCGCCAGATCCTGGAATACGCGCTGAAGGAAGAGCTGTACAACTGGCGCGACGACGTGCGGCCGCGCGTGTACGGCAAGTTCGACGAACGCGAGAACGGCGGCGGCGAATGGTCGACGCCGCGCGGCGGCTGGCTGCTGCCGGCGCGCTATGAGCTGTCGCCGGCGCTGATCGCGCGCGCCATCGCCGCGCGCCTCGAAAAAGCGGATCTGTCCGACGCACTGCGCGCGCGCATCGCGGCGCGCCTGGCCGTGATCGACGCCAAAGAGCGCGAGGCCAGCCGCCCCACGCTCGTCGAAGAGCGCAAGCCCTGGTTCTGTTCCGGCTGTCCGCACAACACGTCCACCCGTGTGCCGGAAGGGTCGCGCGCGGTCGCGGGCATCGGCTGCCACTACATGGCGATGTGGATGGACCGCAATACCGACACCTTCAGCCAGATGGGCGGGGAGGGCGTGGCGTGGCTGGGCCAGAAGGACTTCACGTCCGAGCGCCACATCTTCGCTAATCTGGGCGACGGCACGTATTTTCATTCGGGCCTGCTCGCCATCCGCGCGGCCATCGCGGCGCGCGCGCGCATCACCTACAAGATCCTCTACAACGACGCCGTCGCCATGACGGGCGGGCAGCCGGTGGACGGCGTGTTGACCGTGCCGCAGATCGCGGCGCAGATGCTGGCTGAAGGCATTGTCAAGACGGTGGTCGTGACCGACGAGCCCGACAAGTACACGGGCGCGCAGACCTTGCCGGCGGGCGTGGAGGTCCACCACCGCAAGGCGCTGGACGACGTGCAGCGCGCGCTGCGCGACATCGACGGCGCCACCGTGCTGATCTACGACCAGACCTGCGCGACCGAGAAGCGCCGCCGCCGCAAGCGCGGCGAATATCCCGACCCGGCCAAGCGCGCCTTCATCAACGAAGCGGTCTGCGAAGGCTGCGGTGATTGCTCGGTGCAGTCGAACTGCCTGTCGGTGGAACCGCTGGATACGCCGCTGGGGACGAAGCGGCGCATCAACCAGTCGTCGTGCAACAAGGACTTTTCGTGCGGGGAGGGCTTTTGCCCCAGCTTCGTGACGGCCGAAGGCGCCGTGCCGCGCAAGCCCGGCAAGCAGGGCGGTGCGCCTGCGCTGCCCGAGGCCCCGCTGCCCGAACACGCCGATATCGCGCCGGGCGCCGCGTATCGCGTGGTGGTGGCCGGCGTGGGCGGCACGGGCGTGGTGACGGTCGGCGCGCTGATCGGCGCGGCGGCACACATCGAGGGCAAGGGCGTGACCGTGCTGGACATGGCCGGTTTGGCGCAAAAGGGCGGCGCGGTGCTTAGCCATGTGCAGCTGGCCAACCGGCCCGAGGACCTGCACGCGACGCGCGTCGCGCTGGGCGAGGCGGATCTGGTCATCGGCTGCGACGCGCTGGTGTCCGCGTCGCCCGAGGTGCTGTCGCGCCTGCGGCCCGACCATGGCCGCGCGGTAGTGAACAGCAGCGCCGCACCGACCGCCGCGTTCCTGTCGCAGCCTGCCTGGCGCTTTCCGGGGGCGCAGGCGCAGGCCGCGTTGACGCAGAGCACCGGTGGCCATTGCGACTTCCTGGAGGCCGGACCGCTTGCCGAGGCTCTGCTGGGCGACAGCATCTACGCCAATCCGCTGCTGTTGGGCTACGCGTGGCAGAAGGGCGGCCTGCCGCTATCGCTGGACAGCCTGCGCCGCGCGATCGAAATCAACGGCGTGTCGGTGGACAAGAACCTGGCCGCCTTCGAACTGGGCCGTCAGGCCGCGC
>CBHWAL010000175.1:0-8434 GCA_966111495.1 uncultured Achromobacter sp.
TGGATCAGGGCGTATTGTCGCAGGAACGTCGGCGGCTCGTTGGGCGGGCTTCGGGTGGTTCTTGGGGACAGTGCCGCGACCTGTAATAGAATACGAACCGCAAGGCGGGTCGGGCGATCGCGGTGGATGCGAATCCATCGAGGAAGGTCCGGACTCCATAGGGCAGGGTAACGGCTAACGGCCGTCCGGCCGCGTCTTCGGGCGCGGTTGAGGAATAGGGCCACAGAGACGAGACTGGGAAGCGGGCGCGCATTGCGCGCACCGATACGGCCATCTCCGTATCGCGCGGTTCGGCAACGAACCGCGGCGTCGCAGGGTGAAACGCGGCAACCTCTACCCGGAGCAACATCAAATAGGCATGCGTGCGGCCCTCGGGCCGCGAAGGGCGGCTCCGTCCAAGCATGCGGGTAGGTGGCTAGAGCGGCTCAGTAATGATCCGCGCAGAGGAATGATCGTCCGCCAGGGAAACCTGGTGTACAGAATCCGGCCTATAGACCCGTCTTGCATCGAATTTCTCCTTCACGTGCGAACCGGGGCATCGAACCCGGGCCGCACGGCATGCGCCCGCCTTTTTTTTTGGCGGCCGAGGCATGCGATTGGTGGGAAGCCTTGCCAGCCGGGGCGGAGGGCGCGGCGTAAAACAATGCAAAGGCATCGTTAGCCGCTACTTCTTACTAAGGACTTTTAGAGTGTGTCGCAACCTCCTGATATATCAGGAGGTTTTTCTTTTTGCGGTTTTACATATTGGTCTAAGTCCTTGTTGTGATTGAAAAAATTGCAACCACGCGCTTGACCGCCCCATTGCCATACCGTAGAGTGGGAAATAGTAGGAAATTGTGCAATTAAGTGGGGTAAAAGTGGTGTTTCAGGGAAGCAGCGCGCTCACGCTGGATGCCAAGGGACGGATCTCGATTCCGACCCGGCATCGTGACGCGCTCGTATCGCAGGCCGAAGGCCGGCTGACCCTGACCCGCCACCCCGACGGCTGCCTGCTGGTGTACCCGCGACCGGAATGGGAAAAGAAGCGCGAGCAGATCGCCGCTTTTCCGATGACGGCCCGCGCGCTGCAGCGGCTGTTGCTGGGCAACGCTCAGGACGTGGAACTGGACGGCTCTGGCCGGGTCCTGATCGCTCCTGAACTGCGCAACGCTTCCGGTATGACGCGCGATGTGATGCTGCTCGGTCTGGGCTCTCACTTCGAGCTGTGGGACGCCGCTACCCTGGCAAGCCGCGAGGCTGAAGACTTGGCCAAGGGTATGCCGGACGTGTTGAACCAGTTTTCGTTCTGAAAGAGTTATGGAATTCGAACATCGGCCCGTCCTCCTGGCGCCGACGGTGGACGCGCTTTTGCTGCCCGGTTTTGGCGGCAAGGGCGCGACACGGTCGCAGCCGCAGGATGGGCAGGGTGTGGCTACGCGAATCGAAAGCGGCGTTTTTGTCGACGGCACTTTCGGCCGGGGCGGCCACAGCCGCGAGTTGCTTGGCCGCTTGGGCAAGCAGGCCCGGCTGGTCGTGTTCGACAAGGACCCGCAGGCCATTGCGGTCGCCAATGCGTTGGCAGCCGAAGACGCGCGGGTCACGGTGGTGCATGGAGGCTTTGCCACCATGGCCGAAGAATTGGAGCAGCGCGGCATCGGCAAGGTCGATGGCGTGATGCTGGATTTGGGCGTTTCGTCGCCTCAGATTGACGATGCCGAGCGCGGTTTCTCGTTCATGCGAGACGGCCCGCTCGATATGCGGATGGACACCACTCGTGGTCCCACGGTGGCGGATTGGCTGGCGCAAGCCAGTGTGGATGAGATGCGGGAGGTCATAGCGGATTATGGCGAAGAACGGTTTGCTTTTCAGGTTGCAAAGGCGATTGCTGCTCGCCGCGCAACAAGGCCGCTGCGCACCACGCTCGAGCTTGCCGAGTGCGTCGCCAGCGCCGTCCGCACGCGCGAAAAGGGGCAACATCCGGCCACACGCACCTTTCAAGCTTTACGGATTTACATCAATCGGGAACTCGAAGAGCTCGCGCGCACCCTCGCGTCAGCTTTAGACCTGCTTGCCCCGGGGGGGAGGTTGGCGGTGATCAGCTTTCATTCGCTTGAAGACCGCATGGTCAAGCAGTGCATCGCGGCGGCGGCCAGGCCGGCTGCCGCGCATGCACGCCTGCCCCTGCGCGAAAGCGAAATGCCCCAACCCGTGGTGCGCTCCCTCGGCAAGGTCGTGGCCGAGGACGATGAAGTCTCGTCCAACGCCCGCGCCCGTTCCGCCATCCTGCGCGCGGCCGAGCGCACCGAAACGCCGTTGCCTGCCGAAGGCGGCTTTGCGTTTGTGAAGATCGGCTCGCTGCCTGGCAGCGACCTCGCCCCGCCGCCCCGGCGTGGCGGCAAGGGAGGGCGCCGCTGATGGGTCGCGTCAATCTGATCGTTGCGGCTTTGCTGATGCTGTCGGCCATTTCCCTGGTCACCAGCCGGTATCAGTCGCGCCAGCTCTTTGTGGAGCTGGGCCGCGATCAGGCGCATGCGCGCGACCTCGAAACCAACTGGCGCCGCCTGCAGCTTGAGCGCGCCGAGCTGGCCCGCAATGCGCGGGTCGACGCCATTGCGCGCGACGGTCTGAAGATGATTCCCATCGTTCCGGACCGCACTCTCTATATGAATCAGGCGACCGTGCCCGCGGCCGCCGGAGGCACGCAATGAAGCGCGTGCCCTTCTTCGACAATCCCGTGCTGCGCGGAAGCCTGCCCACGTGGCGTGCCCGCCTGGTGCTGATCCTGCTGTTTGGCGGATTCACCGTGCTGGCCGGCCGCGCGCTGTTCCTGCAAGGGTTGTCGACGGAGTTTCTGCAGCAGCAGGGCGAGCGCCGCTACGAGCGCACGCTGACGCTGGCCGCCACGCGCGGCAAGATCATGGACCGCAATGGCGCGGTGCTGGCATCGAGTGTGCCCGCGCGCGCCATTTGGGCAATTCCCGAAGACGTGAAGCAAGCCACGCCCGCGCAGCTCGACTCGCTGGCCAAGCTGCTGGACACGCCGGCGGGTGATCTGCGCCGCCGCCTCGTGGACGAGGACAAGAACTTCGTCTATCTGAAGCGCCAGGTCTCGATGGACGTGGCCGACAAGATCAAGCAGCTTGGCCTGCCGGGCGTGCACCAGCAGCCCGAAACCCGCCGCTACTACCCGGATGGCGACGTGATGGCCCACGTGGTCGGCTTCAACAGCGTCGAAGACCAAGGTCAGGAAGGCGTCGAGTTGACGTTCAACCAGCAACTGTCGGGCCGACCGGGAAGCCGCCGGGTCATCAAGGACCGGCTGGGCCGCGTCATCGAAGACGTGCAGGCGGTGACGTTGCCGGTGGACGGCCGTGATCTGCGCCTGTCCATCGACACGCGCCTGCAGTACCTGGTGTTCAAGGAACTGAAGGACGCCATGGACAAGCACCGCGCCAAGGGGGCGACGGCTGTGGTGGTGGACGTGCACACGGGCGAGATCCTGGCGCTGGCCAATGTGCCGACCTTTGATCCGAACAGCCGCGAAACCTTCCATGGCGCCAACCTGCGCAATCAGGCCATCACGGATACGTTCGCGCCCGGCTCTATAATTAAGCCGTTTACTGCCGCGCGGGCGCTGGACCTGGGCCGCATCAGCACGTCGACGCAGTTCGAGAGGGGCAACGGCCGGTTCACGTATCAGGGCAGCACGATCAGCGACGTGAGCCGCAACGGCACGCTGGACGTGGCGGGCGTGCTGCGCAAGTCCAGCAATATCGGCATGACGATGATCTCCGAGAAGCTGGAATCCCGCGAAATGTGGGACCGCTTCACGGAATTGGGCCTCGGCCAGGCGCCGCAAGTGGGATTCCCCGGCGCTGCGCCCGGCCGTTTGCGCCCGTGGGAACGCTGGCGCCTGATTGAAAAGGCCACGATGGCCTATGGCTACGGCCTGTCCGTGTCGCTGCTGCAAGTGGCGCGCGCCTATACCGTTTTTGCCCGCAATGGCGACATGGTGTCGCTGACCCTGGTCAAGCGCGACAGCGATCCGACCAGCGTCAAGATCTACTCGCCTAAGACGACCGCGCTCGTGCGCGCCATGCTGGAAGCCGCGACCGGGCCCGATGGCACGAAGGCCGCGCAGGTGCAGGGTTATCGCGTGGCCGGCAAGAGCGGCACCGCGCGCAAGATCGTGGACGGCAAGTACAGCACGCAACGCTACCGCAGCTCGTATGTGGGCTTTGCGCCGGTGTCGGATCCCAAGATCGTGGTGGCCGTGTCCATCGACGAACCAACGATCGGCGGTTATTACGGCGGCGCAATTGCCGCGCCCGTGTTCTCCCATATCGTGGGGGGGAGCCTGAGGCTGATGGGGGTGCGGCCCGACGCACCGTTTGAATCCACGATTGTTGCTGGTATCAAGGAGCCAGGCAGATGAGCGCCAACGGCTTCCTCTCTTCCCCTGTCGCCACGGTTGCCGAGACCGTGGCGTGGTTGCATGAGCGCGTGTCGTTGACCGCGCATCTCAAGCTGGACTCGCGCGACATCGAGCCGGGCGATGTGTTTGTCGCGTGCCCGGGACTGTCGAGCGACGGTCGTCTCTATATAGATAAGGCGTTGGCGCTGGGCGCCAGCGCGGTGCTGTTCGACGCGCCTGCCACCGATGCCGTGCAAGCCGCGTCGGCCGGCACGCCCATGCTTGCCGTGACGGGCCTGCGCTCGCTGCTGGGCGAACTGGGCGACACCTGGTATGGCCGGCCGTCGGCTGCGCTGGCCGTGGTTGCCGTGACCGGCACCAATGGCAAGACTTCTTCGGTGCAATGGATTGCCCATGCGCTGAGCCGCAACGACAAGGCTTGCGGCACCATCGGCACCCTAGGCGCCGTGCTGCCCGACGGACAGACGCTGGGCGGCAGCCTGACGACGCCGGACGTGCTGACCGTGCATCGCACACTGGCCGCGATGCGCGACGCCGGCGCGAAGGCCGTGGCCATGGAGGCCTCGTCGATCGGCATCGAGCAAGGCCGCATGGATGGCGTGCGTGTGGCGCTGGCCGCCTTCACGAATCTGACGCGCGACCATCTGGACTATCACGTCACGATGGAACGTTACGAAGCGGCCAAGGCGCGCCTCTTCCGCTGGCCCGGCCTGACCGCCGCGGTGATCAACGCCGACGATGAGGCAGGGCG
Organism: uncultured Achromobacter sp.; assembly: GCA_966111495.1. Taxonomy (GTDB): domain Bacteria; phylum Pseudomonadota; class Gammaproteobacteria; order Burkholderiales; family Burkholderiaceae_B; genus Achromobacter. The sequence continues at coordinate 5,166 of CBHWAL010000175.1, forward strand.
GCGAATGCTGGCAAACCTGCCGGACGGCGTGACGCCCATGGGCTACAGCCTGAGCGAAGATCCTGAGATTCCCGCCGCGATGCGCGCGCGTGACCTGCAGGCCACGTCGCAAGGACAAATCTTCACGCTGGTGTCGCCGCATGGCGAAGCCCAGATCGTGACGCGCCTCTTGGGGGCGCACAACGTGTCGAACCTGCTGCTGGTGGCAGGCGTGCTGTACAAGCTGGGCCTGCCGTTCGCGCAGATTGCGCGCGAACTGGCGGCGACGGATCCCGTCGATGGCCGACTGCAGACCGTGGAACCGGCGGTGAGCTTGCCGGCGCATACCGCTCGCGGTCCGTTGGTGGTGGTGGACTACGCGCATACGCCGGACGCGCTGTCCCGCGCGCTGTTGGCGTTGCGCGCCGTCGCCACGGCGCGTGCCGGGCGCCTGGTGTGCCTGTTCGGCTGCGGCGGCGAGCGTGATCCGGGCAAGCGCCCCGTGATGGGCGCGATCGCCGCGGAGCTGGCCGACCACGTGGTGGTGTCCAGCGACAACCCGCGTACCGAGTCGCCCGAGGCGATCGTCCAGCAGATTCTGGCCGGCGTGCCCGAAGCGGCCCACGCCGACGTGCAAGTTGACCGCGCGCGCGCCATCCTGCAGACGATCTGGGCGGCGTCGCCGGAAGACGTGGTGCTGCTGGCGGGCAAGGGTCACGAAACCTATCAGGACATCGGCGGCGAAAAGTTGCCTTTCGATGATCGCGAATGGGCGCGTGTGGCGTTGCTGTTGCAGCAGGCGCCGGGCGTGTCCACCGACACGCGCCGCATCGGCGAAGGCGAGCTGTTCGTTGCGCTGGTGGGCGACAACTTCGACGCGCACGACTACCTGGATCAGGCCGCTTCGCGCGGCGCCTGCGCGGCCCTCGTCGCGCACCGTGTCGCCAGCGCCGGATTGCCGCAGCTTGTCGTGGGCGATACGCGCGTGGCGCTGACGCGCATCGGCGCTGCCTGGCGCGCCCGGTTTACGCTGCCCGTGGTGGCGGTGGCCGGCAGCAACGGCAAGACGACCACCAAGGAAATGATCTCTGCGATGCTCGCCGAATGGCAGGGCGAAGCGGGGCGTCTGGCCACGGCCGGCAATCTGAACAACGACATCGGCGTGCCGCTGACCTTGCTGCGCCTGCGGGCCGGGCATCGTGCCGCCGTGTTCGAGCTGGGCATGAACCATCCCGGCGAAATCGCACAGCTTGCCGCCATTGCCGCGCCGACTGTGGCGCTCGTCACCAATGCGCAGCGCGAGCATCAGGAATTCATGCACACCGTCGAGGCGGTCGCGCACGAGAACGGCGCCGCGATTGCCGCGTTGCCGGCCGATGGTGTCGCCGTGTATCCGGGAGACGAACCCTACGCGGCGATCTGGGATGCGCTGGCTGCGCCGCGCCGCGTGCTGCGGTTCGGGTTGCAGCCCGGCCTGGATGTCTACGCGGAACAGATCATCGCGGAAGTGGACGCTACGCGTTGCCGTGTCGTGACGCCGGTTGGCGTTGCCGATCTGACGCTGCCGGTGGCGGGATTGCACAACCTGCGCAACGCGCTGGCCGCCATCGCCAGCGCCATTGCCGCGGGGGCTCCGCTCGAGACCGCGGTGCGTGCGCTGGCCGGATTCAGCCCGGTGGCCGGGCGTATGCAGCACAAGCGAATGAGTGACGGAACGTTGCTCATCGATGACACCTACAATGCCAACCCCGATTCGGTACGCGCAGCCATCGATGTGCTGGCGCGCATCGGCGGCACGCGCGCCCTGGTGCTCGGCGACATGGGCGAAGTCGGGGACAACGGCCCGGCCATGCACGTCGAGGTGGGCAATTACGCGCGCGAGCATGGGCTCGACGCATTCATCACGCTAGGCGAAGCCAGCCGGGCGGCAGCTGCCGCATTCGGCCCTGGCGCGCACGCCTGCGCATCGGTAGACGAAGTCGTTGCCGCCTTGCGCGGCTTGCGCCCGTCCTGCGTATTGGTAAAAGGATCGCGCTTTATGCGCATGGAGCGGGTAGTGACGGCTTTTTCTTTGAATGACGGTACGGCAGCCGCGGGGCAGGGAGAGCAGCATGCTGCTTGAGATCGCCCGCCTGCTTTCTGACGATGTGCGCGCGCTGGGCGTGTTCGAATACATCACCCTGCGCGCCGTGCTGGCGTGCGCGACGGCGCTGGTGATTGGCCTGGTGGCCGGTCCGCGCGTCATCCGCAAGCTGACCGAAATGAAGATCGGCCAGGCCGTGCGCACCTACGGTCCCGAAACGCATCTGGTCAAGACTGGCACGCCGACCATGGGTGGTGTCCTGATCCTGATCTCCATCGCCATCAGCACCTTGCTGTGGGCGGACTGGACCAACCGCTTCGTGTGGGTCGTGCTGCTGGTCACCTTCGGGTTTGGCTGGATCGGCTGGCGCGATGACTACCGCAAGGTGGTCTACCGCGACCCCGAAGGCATGCCGGCGCGGCAAAAATTCTTCTGGCAAGCCACCATCGGCATGGTGGCCGCGGTGTATCTGGCGTTCGCGGTGTCCGCGCCCGCCAACACCGAACTCTGGCCCCTGTTCAAGGCCTGGGTGGGCAGCGGCTTCACGATGGCGCTGCCGACGCGCGCCGACCTGATCGTGCCGTTCTTCAAGACGGTGAGCTATCCGCTGGGCGTGCTCGGTTTCGTGGCGCTGACCTGGGCGGTGATCGTCGGCACCAGCAATGCCGTGAACCTGACCGATGGGCTGGATGGCCTGGCCATCATGCCGACCGTGATGGTCGGCAGCGCGCTGGGCATCTTCGCCTACGTGGTCGGCCGCGTGGACTATTCGAAGTACCTGCTGTTTCCGTACATCCCTGGCGCATCGGAATTGATGGTGCTGTGTGCGGCGATCGGGGGCGCGGGGCTCGCATTTTTATGGTTCAACGCGTATCCGGCGCAAGTGTTCATGGGCGACGTCGGCGCGCTCGCGTTGGGCGGCGCGTTGGGCACGATCGCAGTCATCGTGCGCCAGGAAATCGTGCTGTTCATCATGGGCGGCGTGTTCGTGGTCGAGACCCTGTCGGTGATGATCCAGGTGACGTGGTTCAAGTACACGAAGCGACGTTATGGAACAGGTCGACGCATTTTCCGAATGGCCCCGTTGCATCATCACTTTGAAGTGGGCGGCTGGAAGGAAACCCAGGTGGTCGTGCGTTTCTGGATCATCAGCATGATGCTGGTGCTGATTGGCCTCTCTACGCTGAAGTTGCGATGAACATGATGG